>DATIMB010000052.1:0-5042 GCA_035475875.1 Micrococcaceae bacterium | reverse complement strand
TGCGCCTGATCCTGGCCTCCGCCTCCCCCGCCCGCACCAAACTGCTCCGCGAAGCCGGCATCGCCCACGCCGTCGTCGTTTCCGACGTCGACGAGGACGCCGTCACCGCCCGCTACGGCGTCACGGATCCGCACGACACAGCGCTCCTGCTGGCCCGGGCGAAGGCCGAGGCAGTGGCGGCCCTTCCGGCAGCCGAGGATGCCCTGGTGCTGGGCTGCGACTCCGTCTTCGAACTGGACGGCCAGCCCTACGGAAAACCCTACGAGGAACACGTGGCCCGGGAACGGCTGGCCCGGATGAGCGGCAACTCCGGCGTGCTGCACACCGGGCACTGGCTGATCGACAACCGGGACGAGTCCGGCAGCGGGGCCACCATCGGCGCCGTCGCCTCCGCCGAGGTCCGTTTCGCCACGATGACGCCGGAGGACATCGACGCCTACATCGCCACCGGCGAACCACTCCAGGTGGCCGGGTCCTTCACCATCGACAGCCTGGGCGGGTCCTTCATCACCGGCATCAACGGCGACCCGCACACCGTCGTCGGACTGTCACTGTCGACACTGCGCGAACTGCTGGCCCACACCGGCCTTTCCATCACCCGGCTATGGAATCAGCAACGTTTGTAGGGACCCTACAAAGAAGGCGGCCGCTACGCGCGGAAAAGCCACCCTGCTTGGGCCAAACCCCCAAAACCGCGCTAGGCTCCAAAAGGAAAGAAGGAGTCTTGCGTGAGAATTTCACCCCCCGCCGCGGCCATTACCAAGGTGCTTATTGCTAACCGCGGCGAAATCGCCGTGCGCATTATCCGGGCCGCCCGCGATGAAGGCCTTGCCTCCGTCGCGGTCTATGCGGATCCGGACCGGGACGCCCTGCACGTGCGGCTGGCGGATGAAGCCTATGCCCTGGGCGGCAACACGGCGGCGGAGTCCTACCTGGTGATGGACAAGATCCTGGCAGCGGCAGCGCAGTCCGGTGCGGACGCCATCCACCCCGGCTATGGTTTCCTCTCCGAGAACGCCGACTTTGCACAGCGGGTTATCGACGCCGGCATCACCTGGATCGGCCCGTCCCCGGACGCCATCGCGGCCTTGGGCGACAAGGTCAGGGCCCGCCATATCGCGGAAAAGGTGGGCGCCCCGCTGGTGCCCGGCACCAAGAACCCGGTCGGCTCCACCCAGGAAGTGCTCGATTTCGCCGATGAATTCGGCCTGCCGCTGGCCATCAAGGCGGCCTATGGCGGCGGCGGGCGGGGCATCAAGGTGGTCCGCGACAGGGACGAAATCGCGGAGGCCTATGAGTCTGCCGTCCGGGAGGCCACGGCCGCGTTCGGCAGGGGCGAATGCTTCGTCGAACGGTTCCTTGACTCCCCCCGCCACGTTGAAACGCAGTGCCTGGCAGACGCCGCCGGGAACGTCGTCGTCGTCTCCACCCGCGACTGCTCGCTGCAGCGCCGCAACCAGAAACTGGTGGAGGAGGCCCCCGCGCCGTTCCTCAGCGACGAGCAGAACGCGCGGCTGTACGAGGCGTCCAAGGCGATCCTGAAGGAAGCCGGCTACCAGGGCGCCGGTACCTGCGAATTCCTGGTCGGCACGGACGGCACCATCTCCTTCCTGGAGGTCAACACCCGTCTGCAGGTGGAGCATCCGGTCTCCGAGGAGGTCACCGGTCTGGACCTGGTCCGCGAGCAGTTCCGGCTGGCCCGCGGTGAGGAACTGGGCTACACCGACCCGGCGGTACGCGGCCATTCGTTCGAGTTCCGGATCAACGGCGAGGACCCGGGCCGGAACTTCATGCCCGCCCCCGGCACCGTCCGCACGCTCCGGCTGCCCACCGGCCCCGGCGTCCGGATCGACTCCGGGGTTGAAGCGGGCGAGGTGATCGGCGGCAACTTCGACTCGATGCTGGCCAAGCTGATCGTCACCGGCGCTGACCGGCGGCAGGCCATGCAGCGCGCCGCTCGGGCCCTGGCGGAGATGGAGATCACCGGAATGCCCACCGTGCTGCCCTTCCACCGCGCCGTGGTGGCGGATCCGGCCTACGCCCCTGAGAATGGGCAGCCGTTCAGCGTGCACACGCGCTGGATCGAAACCGAGTTCAACAATGACCTGCCGGCCTTTGACCCGGCCGGTGCGGACGCTTCGGGGGCGGCCGACGACGGCGGCGAACGGCAGCGCATCACGGTTGAGGTGGGCGGCAAACGGCTTGAGGTAGTCCTGCCGGGCGCCCTGGCCGTCGGCGGCACCAAGGGCGCCGGCAAAACCAAGACCAAGAAGGCCGGCCGCGGGCGGGCAGCGGGTCCGGCCGCATCCGGGGGCAATTCTCTGACCTCGCCCATGCAGGGCACCATCGTTAAGGTCGCCGTGGCCGACGGGGACACCGTTTCCGAGGGTGACCTGATGGTGGTCCTTGAGGCGATGAAGATGGAGCAGCCGCTCACCGCCCACCGTTCGGGGACCGTGACCGGGCTGACCGCCACGCCCGGGGACACCGTGGCCGCCGGTGCCGTGCTGGCCACCATCGAGGACTAAACGTCGCACTTCCCGCGCACGGGCTCGGCGGCCGCGGAACTGACCGGTAGCGCTGCCCGAGCACGGGCTCTGCACTGCCGGCGGCCCAATAACCGACCGGCGGCGCGGCAGCCTCGGATGCCGTAAAAATGATCCCGCCCAATGACACCGGAACGGAAAATGACGCCGATCCCGCTGAATGACAATGAAATATCCATGTCATTCAGCGGGATCGGCGTCATTTTCACGCGCGGGCGAGAACGCTAACGCTAGCCACACGTGCGCGTAAGCCAGCGGGCACCGGCCGCGTCAACTGACGTTGCTGATGTACTCCTGCCCCTTGGTTTCCTTCATCAGGAACAGGGAGATCAGCGTCAGGACGGCCATGGCGCTGAGGTAAACCCCCACCAGCACCGGGCTGCCGTGCGCCGACTGCCACAGGGCAACGGCGATGAACGGTGCCACGGCCGCTCCCAGAATGCTGGAAACGTTGTAGCTGACTGCCGAGCCTGTGTACCTGACGTTGGTCGGGAACAGCTCCGGCAGCAGGGCGCCCATCGGACCGAAGGTGAGTCCCATCAGGGTGAATCCGATGATCAGCAGTCCAAGGGTGCCGGCGAAGCCGCCGCCGAACAGCGGAACGAAGGTGAAACCGAAGACGAAGATCGCGGCGGTCACCACCAGCAGGGTCTTGCGCCGCCCAAACTTCTCCGCCAGCGGGCCGGCCACCAGGGTGAAGATCCCGAAGAAGACAACGCCGACGATCAGCATGATCAGGAACTCGTTGCGGCCGTAGCCCAGACCCGGAACAAAGGCATCGATGGCGGCCTGCTTCATCGGCTTCCCGGCCTTTAAGGCTGCGGCTTTGGCGGCCTCAAGTGTGGCAGGGGCGGTACCGAAGCTGAGCGTGAACGTGGTCATCAGGTAGAACAGCACATAGGTGGCCAGCATGATGAAGGTGCCCAGGATCAGCGGCCGCCAGCTGGTCTTGAAAACCCGACCGATGGGCAGCTTGGAGACTTCGCCGCTGTCCAGGACCTTCTGGAAAGCGGGGGTTTCCACCAGCTTCAGCCGCACATACAGGCCGATGGCCACCATGAGGGCGCTGAGCAGGAACGGAATCCGCCAGCCCCAGGCCGCAAAGTCGGCAGTGGGCATGGTCAGGTTCAGGACCAGGAAGAGCACATTGGCAATGATGAAGCCGATCGGCGCACCCATCTGCGGGAACGTGCCGTAGATGGCTCGCTTGTTGCTGGGCGCGTTCTCGGTGGCCAGCAGTGCCGCCCCGCTCCACTCCCCGCCCAGGGCCAGACCCTGCGCAAACCGCAGCAGCACCAGCAGGGCCGGGGCCCAGAAGGACCAGCCAGCTACCTGCGCGGTGGGCAGGCAGCCAATCAGGAAGGTACCAATGCCCATGGTCAGCAGCGAGGCTACCAGGGTGCCCTTGCGGCCGATCTTGTCACCGAAGTGGCCGAACAGGATGGACCCCAGCGGCCGCGCAATGAAGGCAACGCCGAAGATCGCGAACGAGCTCAGCAGCTGCGTCGTCGCATCCGCGTTGGGGAAGAACAGCTTCGGGAACACCAGCACGGCGGCCGTGGCGTAAACGTAGAAGTCGTAGAACTCGATGGTGGTGCCCACCAGGCTTGCCACGATAACGCGGCCGCGTGAATTGGCGGAAGGGATGACGGCGGCAGGCGCCGCCTTGGTGCTGGTCATGGATCAGGCTTTCGACAGGCCGAGGCCGCCGGGACGGCAGCCCGGCGGTGGACTTGTTCAGCATTGATCCTATGACTGACCGTCCGTTTAGTGGATAAACAGTCTCACATCGTGGACGGGCTATGCCGCCCACGGATATGGCACGACGACGGCCATGCTCGCCTCATGTACGGTCCCACCAGCCTGACCCCATGCCCTGACCTCACGCCCTGACTCCAACACCCCGACCTCACGAGCTGACCGCGACAGCGGATAGGTAAAAGTCACCCCCCGTTTACACCAGGCGCCGGTTCCGGAAACAGGCTCTTCGTAGCTTGGAACCATACCCGAAGAACACCGAGTGTGGAGGTTATCCGTGAGTGTGGACAGAGGCATTGATCGTACAGTAGCCCCCGTCGCCGGGCGAGGGACGGACGCGGCCGGGACCGCCGGCGCCCCGGCACCCAGCCCGGCCCCGGCGCCCACCCAGGCCCGGAGCACGGCGTCGGTTCTGGCTTCCCGACCGGGCCGCTGGATTGTGGGCTGGAACGCCGAAGACACAGGCCAGTGGGAAGGCCCGGGCCGGGGCATCGCCAGGCGCAACCTCGGCTGGTCCATTGCCTGCGAGTTCCTGGGCTTCGTCATCTGGCAGTTGTGGTCCATCGCCGTGGTCTATCTGCCCGCCGCCGGCTTCGCGTTCAGCTCCTCCCAGCTGTTCTGGCTGATCTCGATGCCCAGCCTGGTCGGGGCCACGCTTCGCATCCCCTACACCTTCATGGTGGGGCGGTTCGGCGGACGGAACTGGACCATCGTCTCGGTCCTGCTGCTGCTCCTGCC
>DATIMB010000051.1:0-3075 GCA_035475875.1 Micrococcaceae bacterium | reverse complement strand
CCGTGGGGGATCGCCTCCTTCCGGATCGCCGGCTATGCGCTCTGGCCGTTCGGCCGCACCGTCGTCGACAAGCCGGGCGGTACAGGCCTCGCCACGACTCTGGGCAACGTGATCTGGCTGCTGGTCGCGGGTATCTGGATCACCATCGGACACGTGATGACCGCCGTCGCCATGGCTGTCACCATCATCGGAATCCCGCTGGCCATCGCCAACCTGAAGCTCATCCCGGTCTCGCTGATGCCGCTGGGCAAGATGATCGTTCCCACGAACAGCCCCTTCGCGCCGATCTACCGGTAGCGTCCCTGGGGAGCGGGACACGAAGGCTTGCGCCGGAGTGGCCTCTAGGTCCTAGCCCGAGGTCATGACTGTTCAACTGGAACGGACCCCCCTCCCCCATCTCGGACACCTCCCTGGCCACCGGCATGTGTAACGGACATGCAAACCTTTGTCCGGCTCTTGCCCGGAGGAGCCGAAACGCACGGGGAACCAAAATGGCCCCGCTGCTGCAGCACCCGATCAAGGTGCTGGCCCCGAAACCGAACGAAAGAGCAAGGCACACCCAACCCCGAAAGGCGCGGCATCATGAGCATTCCTCCCACCACACTCGGCGACGGCCTGACGGTCAGCGCCATGGGCTTCGGCGGCATGGCCCTCACCCCTGTCTACGGCGACGTCGACCCGGACCAGGCGTTGGCGACCCTAAACCACGCAGTCGATGCCGGAGTGACCTTCATCGACACGGCGAACATCTACGGTGCCGGCAGCAATGAGGAACTGATTGCCAAACTACTCGCCCGGCGGCGTGACGAGGTCCAGCTCGCCACCAAGTTCGGCCTGGTCGGAAGCCCGGCGGAGGGGTACCGGGACGTCCGTGGCGACGCCGCACATGTGCAACAGGCCGCGGAGGAGAGCCTTCGGCGTCTGGGCACCGAAGTGATCGACCTCTATTACATGCACCGCAGGGACGACCGGGTGCCCATCGAAGAGACCGTAGGAGCCATGTCGCAGCTGGTGCAGCAGGGCAAGGTGCGCCACCTGGGCCTGTCGGAGGTCACCGCCGGGGAGCTCCGCGCCGCCCACGCCGTGCACCCGATTGCCGCGGTGCAGAGTGAATGGTCAATCTGGAGCCGGGACGTGGAGCGGAACGTGGTGCCGGCAGCCGTCGGGATGCGCATCGGCTTTGTCCCCTATTCGCCCCTGGGCCGCGGCTTCCTCACCGGCACCGTCGGCATCGAGAACCTGGGTCCCCACGATTTCCGGCGCAACATCCCACGCTTTGCCGAGGGCGTACTGGAGGCCAACGCGGCGGTGGTGCAGGCGGTTCAGCAGGTGGCACAGGAGCAGGGTTCGACGGCGGCGCAGGTCGCCTTGGCATGGCTGCTGGCACAGGGCACCCGGTTGGGCCTGCCGGTGGTGCCGATCCCCGGCACCCGGAAACCGGAGCGGATCGACGAAAACATCGGTGCCCTGTCGCTGGAGCTGACCGATAACCAACTGGACGTGCTGGACGCGGCCGCGGACGCCGTCGTCGGCTCCCGTTCCGCCGATCCCCGCTGGGTCTCACAGGGCCGGGAGTAGACTGGCCCACATCCAAACGAGACGACAAAGCTCGGAGGCCTCCATGGCAAACGGATCAAGCCCCTACTCAATCCTGCGGCGCAAGCCGATTGATGAAGTCGAAGAGGAAAATACCGGCAGCGGCCTATTCCGCACCCTGGGCCTGTGGCAACTGACCGCGATCGGGGTCGGCGGCATCATCGGCGTCGGCATCTTCACCCTGGCGGGCGTGGTGGCCCACGGCGACGCGAGCAATCCCGGGGTCGGCCCCGCCGTCGTCATCTCCTTCCTGGTCGCGGGGCTGGCCAGCGGCGCCGCGGCCCTCTCCTACGCCGAGTTCGCGGGGATGATCCCGCGCGCGGGTTCCGCCTACACCTACGGCTATGTGGCGCTGGGCGAGCTGATCGGCTGGTTCATCGGCTGGGACCTGCTGCTGGAATACATTGCGATCGTGGCCGTGGTGGCCATCGGGATTTCCGGCTATTTCAGCGCGTTTATGTCCGGGATCGGCGTCACCGTGCCGGAGGGGCTGAGCAGCGCCTGGACCCCGGACACTCCGCACGGGGTGATCAACCTGCCCGCCGTCGTCGTCTGCCTCATAGTGACCTGGATCCTCAGCCGCGGCTCCAAGAGCTTCGGCCGGTTTGAACTGGTTGCGGTTGGGCTGAAGGTGCTGCTGATCCTTGGCATCATCGCCATCGGGGTGTTCCACCTTCACGGGGAGAACTTTTCGCCGTTCATGCCCAGCGGATTCGGACCGGTGCTCACCGGTGCGGCCACCGTCTTCTTTGCCGTGTTCGGCTATGACGCCATGAGTACCGCGGCGGAGGAAGCCAAAGACGCGAAGAAACACATGCCCAAAGCCATCCTCCTCTCCCTGGTGATCGCGATGGCGCTCTACGTGCTGGCGACGCTGGTGCTGACCGGGATGCAGAACTACGCCAAGATGAACCCGACCAGTGCCTTTGCCTCCGCCTTCGATTCCGTCGGCCTGCCGACCATCGGAACCGTGATCGCGGGCTTTGCGGTGATCTCCATCCTGACCGTGATGCTCACCTTCCTGCTGGGCGTCACCCGTGTCTGGTTCTCGATGAGCCGCGACGGACTGCTGCCCAAGTGGTTCGCCAAGACGGATGCCAAGCGCGGCGTGCCGCAGCGGGTGACTTGGATTGCCGGCATTGCCTCTGCCGTGCTGGCGGGCGTGCTGCCCATCCGGCTGGTGGCGGATCTGACCAATATCGGCATCCTCGCCGCCTTCGTAGTGGTCTGCGTGGCGGTGATTGTGCTGCGCCGGACCAAGCCGGCCGCACCGCGCGAGTTCCGCCTGCCGTGGATGCCCGTGGTGCCGGCCTTCGGGGTGCTGGCCTCCGTATTCCTGATCTCCCAGCTGCACTGGGAAACCTGGCTGCGGTTTGTCATCTGGCTCATCATCGGGCTGATCATCTACTTCACCTACAGCCGGCACCATTCGCTGATGAACCCGGACAGCCCGCGGAATGCGGAAGCGGAGGCCGCCGG
>DATIMB010000050.1:0-2834 GCA_035475875.1 Micrococcaceae bacterium | reverse complement strand
AGCGTGCCCACCACCGAGTTGTAACGGTCCACCGAAGCCTTCAGGGAGCTGCCGAGCTTCCCCACGCTCTCGCCCAGCTTCCCCAACCGGGAATAGAGCTGGCTGGACAGCTCGAACAGCTCCTTGGCGCTTTCGGTCAGGACGTCCTGCCGCCAGCTGAAGGCCACGGCCTTCAGGATCGCCAGCAGGCTGACGGGCGAGGCGAGCACCACGTTCCGGGAGATGGCGTAGTCGAGCAGGGCCGGGTCCGCAGCCAGTGCCGAGGAGAGGATGGACTCCACCGGGACAAAGCAGATGACCAGCTCCGGGCTGTTGACCACGGATTCCCAGTATTTCTTGCTGGCAAGGGCGTCCACATGCGCCTTGAGCGCCCTGGCGTGCTGGGCCAGCAGATCGCCCGCAGCTGAGGACGAAGGCGAAGACGCGGCCGAAGATGCGGTGGCCGCGCCGGACCAGGCCGTTCCGGCCCCGGCGTCTGCTGCCGCCTCATGCGCCTGCAGGAACGCCGACAGCGGCACCTTCGCATCCAGCACCAGTTCCTTGTTCCCGGGGAGCCTGACCACCATGTCCGGACGGTTGGCTCCGTCCGCGGTGACGGCATGGACCTGTTCGGAGAAGTCGACGTGGGCCAGCATTCCGGCCGCCTCCACGACCCGCCGCAGCTGCACCTCTCCCCATTTGCCCCGCACGCTGTTGGACCGCAGCGCGGAGGCGAGCGACTGGGTGGTCAGCAGCAGCTGGGCGTCGGCGTCCTTGGCATCACGCAACTGCTGGGCCAGCTGCCCGTACTGTTCCACCCGGTCACGCTCCAGCAGCGCCACCTGGCGCTGGACATCGGAGAGCTTTTCCGCGACCGGCCCCAGCGCCCGCAGCACGGAACCGTCCGCGGACGAGTGCTCGCTGAGCTGCCGGTTTTGGGCGGCCAGCAGCCGGCGTTCGGCATCGGCGCCGGCAAGCTGCGCCGTGGCCTCGCCCAGCCGGGCGCTGACGTCGTCGAACTCTTCCTCCAGCACACCCATCCGGCGGCGGAACAGCCAGGCAGCGACCGCCGCGCCCGCGCACAGTCCAATAATGAGCATCAGCAGGGCCAGTAAAACCGCAAATCCATCCATAACAAAACCTTCGCACGGGCCACCGACAATTTCCGGCAGGCCACCTGTCCACGCCTCCAGCGGTCCACCGGCCGCCTGCCGAGGCCCGGCAGCCGCCGTCGGACGCCAGAATCGGTACCCCTCCAGTAAGCTTGGATACCGTGGCTTTAACTATTGGCATCGTCGGACTGCCCAACGTCGGCAAATCAACCCTCTTCAACGCGCTGACCCGCAACAATGTGCTCGCCGCGAACTACCCGTTCGCCACCATTGAGCCCAACGTCGGCGTGGTGAGCCTGCCGGACCCGCGGCTGCAGCAGCTCGCGGACGTATTCGGCTCCGCGCGGCTGCTGCCCGCCACCGTCTCCTTCGTGGACATCGCCGGGATCGTTAAGGGCGCCTCCGAGGGGGAGGGCCTGGGCAACAAGTTCCTGGCCAACATCCGCGAGGCGCAGGCCATTGCCCAGGTCATCCGTGTCTTCGACGATCCCGACGTGGTGCACGTGGACGGCAAGGTGGACCCGCGCTCCGATATGGAGACCATTAATACGGAGCTGATCCTGGCCGACCTGGAGACCGTGGAGAAAGCCATTCCGCGCGTGGAGAAGGCCGTCAAGCTCAAGCAGCGCGAGGCCGCCGAGCTGGCAGCGCTGCAGAAGGCCAAGACCGTGCTGGAGCGCGGCGACACCATCTTCTCCTCGGTGGCCAGTGACAAGCTGGAAATGGAGTACCTGCGCGAACTGGGCCTGCTCACGGCCAAGCCGTTCATCTACGTCTTTAATGTCGACGACGCCGTGCTGGGCAGTCCGGAGCGGCAGCAGGAACTCCTTGACCTGGTGGCTCCCGCCGACGCGATCTTCCTGGACGCCAAACTCGAAGCGGACCTGGTGGAGCTGGATCCCGAGGAAGCCCGCGAAATGCTGGAGATGAACGGCCAGGAGGAATCCGGCCTGGACCAGCTGGCCCGCGTCGGCTTCCACACCCTGGGCCTGCAGACCTACCTGACGGCCGGGCCGAAGGAGGCCCGTGCCTGGACCATCAACCGCGGCGATACCGCCCCGCAGGCCGCCGGCGTCATCCACTCGGACTTCCAGCGCGGTTTCATCAAGGCCGAGGTGGTCAGCTTTGACGAGCTGATTTCCGCAGGCTCGATGGCGGAGGCCAAGGCGCGCGGCAAGGTCCGGATTGAGGGCAAGGACTATGTGATGGCCGACGGCGACGTGGTGGAGTTTAGATTTAACGTGTAGTGCCGTGAACCTTCACCTCGGCCTTGATTACGTAGCTGGGGCGGGATTCGTATGTGCGTGTTTGGGTCGCGGGGCATTGGCTGAAACATTGTGTTGGCGGTGCAATCGAACGAAGTCGAATAAGATTGTGACCTCTTAGGAACGTGACAGTAGCATTCCACGCAGTTCGCTCTGGAATCCCAATGGAGAGCCCAAGATCTGTGTGAGTGATTGGCCTTCTTGTCCTTGTTCTTCTTTTTGCTGTAGCGGCTGACTTCGACCCCGACCTCCTCGTCACGGACTTCGCGGACAGTCTTGATGTCCGGTGCCGTCTATGCGGCTTGGAAAACGTGTACAACGTCACGATGAGCGATTCGCGTACATTGGCCGCGGTCGTTTACGCATCCTGGTTGAGCAGCACGAAGGGGGTCGCAATTGGTTGGCGGACTAGCTTGTGCCGCCATTCGGGCGTGGAATCAACTTTCAGATTGGAGTGTTGGGTTTGAGTCGGTCCGTT
>DATIMB010000049.1:0-5159 GCA_035475875.1 Micrococcaceae bacterium | reverse complement strand
CCGGCGTCGTCGTCGGCCGCCGAGGCGGCCAGGGCCGCCAGCATCACCGCGTCGTAGGTCTCCGGCGCATAGGTCATGTCCCCCAGGTTCGGGGAAACGGTGAGCAGCTGAGCCTGGAAAGCCGCCGTCGGGAACACCCCGGGCAGGATGCCCCTAGCTCCTTTAAGCGCCTCAGCTGCCAAGCCGGCCCCGTACTCGCCGGTCACACCATCGCTGAGCACCAATTTGGACCCGGGGATGCCCGCATTGGCCAGCTCGGCAAGGATGGCCTGCCCGCCGTCCCGTGCCACCACGACGACGGCATCCGGGGAGGTGGCCTTAATCTTGGCCACTGCGTCCGCCGGGGCGGAGGACTTCACCTGTTCGTTGGCGCTGATATCAGCACCGGCCGCCTTCAGCGCCGCGGCGACGGCATCCCCCACCTCCGTGCCGTAACTGCCGTCCTCGTGGAGGATGGCGACGTTCTTCCCGATCCCGGTGGCCAGCTTGGCCAGCACCTGGGCCTGGAGGGTGTCGCGCGCCTGGGTGCGGAAGTAGTAGCCGCCGCTCTTGGCATCGCTCAGCGCCGCGGCGGTATTGGCCGGGGAGATGAGCGTGATCCTGGCCCGGCTGAGGATGTCGAGGGCAGCGGCGGTGTTGGCGGAGTCCGTCGGCCCGATCACCACGTCTGCTCCTGCTGCGGCCAGTGTGTTCGCTTGGGACTTGACGTCGGTACCCGGCTGGTCCGGCAGCAACTCAACCGGCTTGCCCTTGAGACCGCCGGTGGCATTGATCTGTTTGACGGCAAGTTTGGCCGCGGCGCGCTCGGAGCTGTTGATGAAATCCTGTGCGCCTGAACTGTCCAGCAGCAGGCCCACCTTGAGGACCCCGTCGCCGCTGGCCTGCACGCTGGCGGTACGCGCATTGCCGGCCATGCTTCCGCAGCCCGTAATGGCCAGAACGGCGGTGGTGAGGGAGGCGGCGATAACGGCCCGTGGGTGCTTCACGTGATGCAAACTCCAAAAATCTAGACTGCCAGCTCAGGCTGGATGGACGTTCTCCGCCTGCGGCCCCTTTTGGCCCTCACCGACCTCGAATTCGACGCGCTGACCCTCTTCCAGGGAGCGGTACCCCTGCATTTCGATCGCGGACCAGTGCACAAAAACGTCACCTGCTCCGCCGTCGACGGTAATGAAGCCGTAGCCCTTTTCCGCGTTGAACCACTTCACGATCCCCTGCGCCATGCGTTCCTCCCCCTCGCACCCACCGGTGTCTGGCCGTCTGCCCGCCGCGTTGCGGGGCCTGGACTCACTGTAACCTTGCCCACACTGCCCAGTCGGGATGGGCGCGCACGGCGGGGTGAACGTTACGCGCTCGTGATCGGGCAGGTCCCGCCTTACTTCGCGCCCGGACCCAACACCACGGCCAAGGGGATCTGAAGGTCGGCCGTATCCACCATCCGCGTGATCCCCAGCAGCGTGCCCAGTTCCTCCGCATTGGCTTTCTGGGCGGCCCCGTTATAGAAGATCACCGAACTGGGCTGGGCAGCGCCGGCCCAGTTCGCCGTCTGGCTTACGGTCCAGCCGTCCGCGGTGACCGTGGCGGCATACTTTGCTGCCAGGCCGACCACACCGGAGGCATTCAGTACGCTCACCGGTGTGGTCTTGTCTACCCCCGGTGCTGCCGTCGTCGTGGGCGCCGCACTGGTTTCCGGCGCAGCACTGGTGGCCGGGGCACTGGAGGCAGCGGCCGCCGTGGTCTGCGCAGCCGTGCTGGACGGGCTGGCCGGGGCGTGCGAGCTGGCGACAGGCCCTGAGCCGGAGGCGTTGCCGAAGCTGAGCTTGGGCAGCACGGTGAACGCCAGCGCACCGATGATGAGCGCCACAATACCGAAGGCCAGCAATGGCCCCAGCCCCCGCCTGACCGGCTCGATGGAGCTGCGGTGGACGCCCTGGCGCGACGAATTTTCAGGGACCTTATCGAATTCGTCCCGCGGGTATTGGCTCATGTAGCTACTGCGTCCTTGTGGTTTCTTGCCTGTAGTTGACGTCAGTTCCCTAAACGGCGGGCGGTTCTGGCCCTCTGACGCGACGTACGTAGTCTACGCAATCTCTTGACCAACATCGGATCATGCGCCAGCGCGGCCTCGGTGTCGATCAGCGCATTGAGGATCTGGTAATAGTGCGTGGCGGACATGTCGAAGAGCTCGCGGATGGCCTGTTCCTTGGCTCCGGCGTACTTCCACCACTGCCGTTCCAGCCCCAGCATCTGCTGGTCGCGCTCGCTCAGTTCCGAGTCCGTGCGTCCCGTGTCGGGGCGGTTCTCCGCCTCCGGGTCCGCCTCCGGGTCCGCCCGATGTGCCCTTGCCCCAGCTTCAGCCATGACACACTCCAATCCAGATTCCGAAAATCACCAGCTTTCCCATGTTATAGACGAATCACACTGTTGTCATTCGGTGGAGTGTTGGGCCACCTCAGCGCTCCCCGCCCTTCTGAACGTTGTTGGCGCGCTTGAACGCTCCTCGCCCGACTGGAACGCTGTTGGGCCGCTTGAACGCTGTTGGGCAACAGCTGTTATGCGGGGCAGCCGCGGCCTAGGCGGGGCAGGAACGGTCTAGTCGGGGCAGCCGCGGTCTATCCGGGGCAGGAACGTTGTTAGCTGCCGATGCGCCACAATGGAAGGCGTGAATGACTCGGAGCCGCTGTTTGACCTGCCGGATGACGGGCAAAACGCTGCGGCGCACGTCAAGGCCGTCCAGAGTTGGCAGCGGGCCGTCTCGTCCGCCACGCCGCAAGCCACGTCGTACGGCAGACCGCGGGACGCCACCCTAGAGGACGCTCCGGAGGAGCTAGCGGCGCTGGAGCGGCTGGCCGAAGATCCGCTCTCCTTCATGGCACCCGACTGGGCCAGTGCGATGGCGCCCGTGGAAGACCAGTTGCGGAGAATGGGACGGTTCCTGCGCCAGGAGCACGACGCGGGCCGCGGCTTCCTGCCGCCGCCCAGCCGCGTGCTCAGGGCATTCGAACGGCCACTGCGCTCGGTCAAAGTGCTGATCATGGGCCAGGACCCGTATCCCACACCCGGGCATTCCGTGGGCCTGTCGTTCTGCGTCGACGGCAGGACGTCCCCGCTGCCGCGCAGCCTCGCCAACATTTATAAGGAACTCCGGTCGGACCTGGGGGTTGTTCCTGCTTCCCACGGCGACCTAACGCCGTGGGCAGACCAGGGCGTGCTGCTGCTCAACCGGGTACTCACCGTCTCCCCCGCCGCCACCGGATCGCACCGACGGCAGGGCTGGGAAATCATCACGGATGCCGCCATCCATGCCCTGGTGGCGCGCGGGAAACCCTTGGTCGCCATCCTCTGGGGGAACGACGCGCTCCGGCTCCGGCCGCTGCTTGGTGACACGGCCATCGTGTCGTCGGCGCATCCCAGCCCGCTGTCCGCCAGCCGGGGATTCTTCGGTTCCAGGCCTTTCAGCCGCACCAATCAGCTGTTGGAAGCCCAGGGCGAGGGCCCGGTCGACTGGCACCTGCCCGCGTTATAGGCTTGTTAGGCTGCCCTTGCCTCCGACGGCCCGGCCGTCCATCCAGCCCACGCGACCAAGGAGCCCCTCCGTGACCGTTGCCCCCGCCGTGAAACCGCGTCCCCAATCCACCCTGACGGTGCTGCGCACCGAATGGCTGGGCGAACATATGGTGCGTGTCATCGCCGGGGGCCGGGGGTTTTCCGACTTCACGGCCAACGGCTTCACGGACATGTACGTCAAAATCCACTTCCCCCAGCCGGACGTCGATTATCCGGAACCCGTGGATGTATTCGCCCTGCGCGAGTTCCTGCCCCGGGACCAATGGCCGGCCACCCGGACCTACACAGTCCGTTGGGTGAACCGGACGACCCAGGAACTGGCCATTGACTTTGTGGTGCACGGCGACGAGGGTCTGGCCGGACCATGGGCCGCCGCGGCCAGCCCCGGTGACCGCCTGATTATCTCCGGCCCGGGCGGGGCCTACTCCCCCGATCCCGCGGCGGACTGGTACCTGCTGGCCGGCGACGAGGCGGCGCTGCCGGCGATTGCGGCAGCCGTGGAGTCCCTGCCGGAGGACGCTTTCGGACAGGTCTTCCTGGAGGTCGACGGCGAGGCGGACATCCAGGACATCGCGGCTCCCCCGGGCGTGGAACTGGTCTGGCTGCTGCGCGAGGGCCAGCCCGCGGGTACCAGCACCCTTCTGGTGGACGCCGTCGCCGGTGCGCAGTGGCATCACGGCCGGGTGGATGTCTTTGCGCATGGCGAGCGGGGGTACATGAAGGCCCTGCGCGACGTGCTGTTCACCGAGCGGGGGCTGGAACGGTCCCAGGTCTCGCTCTCGGGATACTGGGCGCGCGGGCGCAACGAGGACTACTTCCAGGCCGAGAAGAAAGAGCCCGTCGGCAGGATCCTGTAAGCCGGGCCGAGGTAGGTCCGAGCAGTATGTTTCGCCGCGGGTTGGCAGTTTCTGGGGCACAATGTCCCTATGCCAGAACTTCCGGAGGTGGCGGGGCTGGGCAGTTTCCTGGAGCGGGAACTGCTCTCGGCCGTGCTGGAGAAGGCGCAGATCACTTCCTTCGCGGTGCTAAAAACCGCAAGCCCGCCGTACACCGAACTGCAGGGCCGCCGGCTTGCCGCGGTACGGCGGCACGGCAAGTTCCTGGATCTGGACTTCTCCGCGCCGGCAGAGCCGGCGACGCAGTTGCCCGATCCCGCGCCTTCAGCTGCAGATGCCCGGATGTCCGACGGCGGTCTCCACCTGGTCTTCCACCTCGCCAAGGCGGGGTGGGTACGCTACTCAACATCGCCGTCGGACGCCCCGCTCAAAGCCGGGAAGGGGCCCATTGCGGCCCGCTTCCTGTTCCGCCAGAACGGTCAGACCCGCGGGCTTGACCTGACCGAGGCGGGCACCAAGAAGAGCCTGGCCGTGTACGTGGTGCGCGACCCCCAGCAGGTTCCCGGCATCGCTGCGCTGGGGCCGGATCCGCTGGAACCGGGGTTCGGCTACCATGACCTGGCCCGGATCGTGGCCGCCGGATCCGGACAGATCAAGGGGCTGCTGCGGAACCAGAGCGTGCTGGCCGGCATCGGGAATGCGTACAGCGACGAGATCCTGCATGCCGCCCGGATCTCCCCGTTTGCCATCGCCAAG
>DATIMB010000048.1:0-1845 GCA_035475875.1 Micrococcaceae bacterium | reverse complement strand
CATCGGATGGCTAAGCTGGGGGAATGAGCGCCGCCGTCACCCTCTGCTTCCTCCTCCGCGACACTCCCACCGGCGAGGAAGTGCTGCTGGGCCTGAAGAAAACCGGTTTCGGCCGGGGCAAGGTGGTGGGGGTAGGCGGGCATCTGGAAGCGGGGGAGTCGGCGCAGGATGCCATCTGCCGGGAAGTAGCCGAGGAAATCAGCGTCATCGTCGCCCCCGAGGATCTGGTCCCGGCGGGGTCGGTGGAATTTGTCTTTCCTGCCCGTCCTGACTGGGATATGTACACCACGGTGTACCTTGCGCGGAGCTGGTCGGGGGAACCGGCCGAAAGCGACGAGATTGCCCCGCAGTGGCATCCGGTGGGCGTGCTTCCGCGGGAGCGCATGTGGGCCGACGCGGAGCACTGGCTGCCCGCTATGCTGGCAGGAGAGCGGCTGGCCGTCCGGGTGGTGCTCAACAACGATAATGAGACGGTGGCGGAGAGCGTTTCGGGCATCTGGAGCGGCTGATCGGGCGCAGAGCCGGGCCGGACACCGAGGTATCCAGCCCGGCCGCGGGGGAACGCTTTAGGGCACGTGCCGCTCGTCGACGCCGTCGTACTGGCTCAGTGGGCGGATCAGCGAGTTGGACTCCAGCTGCTCCATGATGTGAGCGGTCCAGCCGGTGATGCGGCTGGCCACGAACAGCGGGGTGAAGGTCGCGGTGTCAAAACCCATCAGGTGGTAGGCAGGTCCGGTGGGGTAGTCCAGGTTCGGTTTGATGTTCTTCGCCTGCGCCATCCCGGCCTCCATGGCGTCGTAGAGTTCGCCCAGGTCCGGCCGGTTGTAGTGCTCCAGCATCGCATCCAGCGCCGCCTTCATAGTGGGGACGCGTGAGTCCCCGTGCTTGTAGACGCGGTGGCCGAAGCCCATGATTTTCTTCTTGTTCGCCAGCGCATCCTCCAGCCAGGCCTGCGCATGGCCGGCCAGGTCCTTGCCGCCCGCGCTTGCGATGATCTCCTCGAAGGTATGCATCACGGCCTCGTTCGCGCCGCCGTGCAGCGGACCCTTCAGCGCCCCGATGGCCCCGGTGACGGCCGAATGCAGGTCCGCCAGCGTGGAGGTGATCACGCGGGCGGTGAAGGTGGACGCGTTGAAGGAGTGCTCCGCATACAGCACCATGGACGTGTTGAACGCCTCCACCACCTCGGGCGCGGCCTCCTCGCCAAAGACCATGTACAGGAAGTTGGCGGAGTAGCCCAGGTCATCGCGGGCCGGGATTTCCTCCTGGCCGCGGCGCCGGCGCTGGTCGTAGGCGACGACGGCGGGCATCGCGGCGAGCAGGTCGATCGACTTCTTGAGGTTTGCTTCGCGGGAGTTGTCCCCTGCCTGCGGATGGGACGCGCCCAGCACCGATGCCGCCGTACGGCACACGTCCATGGGATGGGCAGTGCGCGGCAGCAGGTCGATGGCGCTCTTGACCACGCGCTCCAGGCCCCGGCCGTCCCGCTCTTCCTTTTCGAACTGGGCCAGCTGCTCCGCCGTCGGCAGCTCGCCGTGCCAGAGCAGGTAGGCCACCTGCTCAAAGGAACACTTGGCGGCCAGCTCCTGGACCGGGTAACCGCGGTAGAGCAGGGAATTGGTTTCCGGGTTGACCTTGGAGATCCTGGTGGTGTCCACCACGACGCCGGCCAGGCCCTTGTGGACCGCGGCTTCCGGCGTGCTGGTGGTTTCTGGTGATGCTGTCATGGCTGCTCCTGGCTTCCGGGAACGGTGAAATTGAAAACAGCTGTATCGAAGCGATTGTACGACTCATAGTCCACCAGCTCATACAGCCTCGCGCGGCTCTGCATCGTCTCTACCGCGG
>DATIMB010000047.1:0-43469 GCA_035475875.1 Micrococcaceae bacterium | reverse complement strand
TCAACGAACGCCGCGGAACCTGCGGCGGCCACTTGCTGGGCAAAAGCATCCGGGTCCACTCCGGCCAGTTCGGCCAGCGCTTTGGCCGAGGCAGGCTGCGATGCGGCATCAACGTGCGATTTGTCGATGCCCAGATGGATCACGGGCCGTTCCGTCATCAGCACCGCGCCGCCGTCGCCCAGGATGTCCGCCCTCGGGGCCGACGTCGTCGCGATGGCCAGCGTGTCCCCCTCCTTGGCACCTGGTACCAGCAGTTCCGGCGTCCAGCCTGCCTTCCAGCTCCCGTCCTTGTTGGCCAGGGCAGCGTTGGTTGTGTAGTCCCAGGTCCCGCCGTCGAACTTCCAGTCCACCTTCAGCACCGCGGTGGCCGTGTCCTGCTTAACGTCCAGCGACGATACGGTCACCGTTGGTTTGACCGGCTGCACCCCCTTGGCCAGGGTGGCCAGCACATCGCTGGCAGCAGCACCGTCCTTGCCCGTGAGGCCGACGCTGCCCAACTCCAGCGCACTCAAACCGTCGGCCAACTGCCTCGCGGCGTCCTGCGCACCGGCTTTCCCGTCGTCGCACCCGGACAGGCCAGCAGCCCCGACCAGCAGGATGACGCCGGCGGCCACTGCTTTAAGTTTCCCCATGCAGCCATTATGTTGGCTCCCCCACGTTCCCCCTGACCGGCGCGCGGGGGACGGGCGCAACGCAGATTACTACATCGCGTAGAATGGGGCCGTGCCCCTTTCCACTCCCCCTGCCCTCGTAATCGACGGGCTGATCAAGGACGTCGGCCCCATTCCCGCCCTGGACGGCAAGATGAAGCGGATTATCAGCGGCATCAGCCTGACCGCGGAGCATGGGAACGTCACGGCGCTGCTCGGCGCCAACGGCGCGGGGAAGACAACGACCATCGAATGCGCGCAGGGGCTGCAAAGGCGCGACGGCGGCACCATCACCTTGCTGGGCCAGGATCCGGACAGGCCGACGGCTGCCCTGCGCGCCCGGGTTGGCGTGATGCTGCAGGATGGCGGCCTGCCGCCCTCGGCGCGCCCGCTGACACTGCTGCGGCACGTCGCCGGCATGTACGAGTCCCCGCGGAACGTCGGTGAACTGGCAGACCGGCTGGGCATCAATGCCTTCGCCTCCAACACCATCCGCAGGCTTTCCGGTGGACAAAAACAGCGCGTGGCGCTGGCGGCCAGCCTGGTGGGCAACCCGGAAGTCCTCTTCCTTGATGAACCGAGCGCCGGATTGGATCCGCAGTCCCGGCTGATGGTCTTTGATCTGATCCGCCAGCTCCGCGACGAGGGTGTGGCCATCATCCTGACCACGCACCTCCTCGACGACGCCCAGAAGCTGGCGGACCAGGTTTTCATTGTCGACGCGGGCAGAACGGTGGCCTCCGGCACCGTCCCCGAACTGCTCAGCCATGCGACGGCGGCAGAAGCCCAGCGGACGGTGATGTTCGAGGCCGGGCCGGGCCTTGATCCCGGAGCGGTGCTCCGGCCCCAGCTCCAGGTAACCGAAAACAGGCCAGGCAACTACCAGGTGTCCGGTCCGCTGGAACCGGGCGACCTGGCCGCACTGGCCCAGTGGTGGGCCGCCCAGGGCATTATGCCCACCTCGTTGAACCTTGCCTCGCGTTCCCTGGAGGACGTTTTCCTGGCACTATCGGGAACGGAACTGCGATGACCGCCGTGCAATTGCTGGAGAAGTCCGCCCCTGCTCCGCTGCTGCGGCGGGTGCTGCTGCAGGGCCGGTACGAGACCGTAACCATGCTGCGCAACGGGGAACAGCTGATCCTTGCCATCGTGCTTCCGCTGATGGGCCTGATCGCGCTGACCGTGACGCCGCTGCTGGACGGGCTCGGAGCCAGCCGGGTGAACATCGCCACCCCTGGCGTGCTGGCCCTGTGTGCCATGTCGACCGCGTTCACCGGCCAGGGCATCGCCACCGGCTTCGACCGTCGGTACGGGGTCCTCAGGTTCCTTTCCACGACTCCCTTGGGTAGGGCGGGTCTGATCGCCGGCAAGGTGCTGGCCGTGCTGGCTGTGCTGGTCATCCAGGTGGCCATTGTCGCCGTCGTTGCCTTGCTGCTGGGCTGGCGCCCGGCCGCCGCGGGCATCCTGCTGGGGATCCCGCTGCTGGTCCTGGGCGCGGTCTCCTTCACCTCGCTGGGCCTGCTGATTGCCGGCACCGTCCGGCCCGAGGCAACGCTGGCCATCACGAATCTGCTCTGGATCCTGCTCGGGGCCTTGGGCGGGATTGTCCTGCCGCCTACCCGGCTGCCACCCATCGTGCAGGACGTGGTGCACTATCTTCCATCCGGCGCACTTGGCCAGGCCATGCGCGATGCGTTGGTGCTGGGCCAGGCGAACATTCTTGCAGTTGTAGTCTTGGTGGGGTGGTCAGTGTTGGCCGCCGCCGCCGCCATCCGTTGGTTCAAGTGGAGTTGAGTTCGTGGCCGTTACAGAACAATTGAAGCAGGGCTACCAGTCCGTCACCCACAAACTGCCGACGAGCGTGAACGCGACGCTGCGGGGCTTGTCCGTGGCTTCGCTGATCGGCCAGTCGGTCCTGATCGTCACCGGCGGCGCCGTCCGGTTGACCGCCTCCGGCCTGGGCTGCCCCACCTGGCCCAACTGCACCCCCGGTTCCCTGGTCAACACGCCCGAAATGGGCATCCACGGCATCATCGAATTCGGGAACCGGACGCTGACCTTTGCCCTGGCCGTGGTCGCTGCCCTGATGCTGGTCTTCCTGTGGAACCTGCGCAAGGAACGCAAGGATCTGTTCTGGCTCGCGTTCGCGCTGCTGGCCAGCATCCCGGCGCAGGCGGTGATCGGCGGTATCTCGGTGCTGACGCGTTTGAACCCCTGGGTCGTCGGGCTGCACTTCCTGGTCTCCGCGGCCCTGATCGTCTTTTCGATGCTGCTGGTTAACCGGACCTACGGCCGCACCGGAACCGCCGCCCCCGTCCGGCCGCTGCCCGCCTCCAAGACCGTCCGGCAACTGGCCGTCCTCGCCGCCGTGTGCACAGGACTGGCCGTGGTGCTGGGCACCATGGTCACCGGCTCCGGCCCGCATGCGGGCGATGCCAATGCCCCGCGGAACGACCTCAACCCGGACCTCATCACCCGCGTACACGTCCTGCCGGTGTACATCCTGGTGATCACCAGCTTCATCCTGCTGGCCCTGCTCTGGCGGCGTGCCTCCCGCGACGTCCTGAGGACCGGCGCCATCCTGCTGCTGGCTTCCGTGCTCTTCCAGGGAGCCATCGGCTACGCCCAGCACTTCACCGGCCTTCCGCCCCTGCTGGTGGGCCTGCACATGCTGGGAGCGGCGATCCTGCTGGCCACGGCGACCAATCTGGCCGATCTGGCGCTGGCGTCGCGGCACACGGTCCAGCGGGCCGTCCCGAGCATCTGACTCGAGCATCTGACCGGCTCCCGATAGGTCATGATGCGTCGCGGTAGGTCAACAGGTCCCGCCGGCGCTCACATTGGCTGTGTTCAGGGATTGGCCGGTTGGCTGTGTTCAGGGATCGGCCGGCTAACAAAAAGCTGTCTGCAGGGCAACTGTTGCACACATTGCAGGCACTCGCAGCAGGCTTCAGGACGTACCCATCCGATCCCCGAGGCCGCAACCCCAACGCCGATCCTGGACCTGGGGTCGGCCCCAACGGATCGGCCGGACGGGGCCTAGCGGATCAGCGGGAGGCCGACGAAGGGATCGACCGCCAGCGCGACAAACAGCAGGGTCAGGTAGCTGATGGAGCCGTGGAAGACCTTCATGGCGCCCTTATTGGTCACCTCGTTGTGCTGGGCGTTCCGGTAGAGCTTGTGGGCCTCGAACAGGAACCAGCCACCGGACGCCACGGCAACCACGGTGTAGACGATGCCGGCGTTGCCCAGCGGCACCATCAGCAGTGAGCAGACCACCATCGCCCAGCTGTACAACACCACCTGCACAGAGACAACGCGGGATCCGGCGACGGCGCCCAGCATCGGAACCTTTGCGGCGTTGTAGTCGTCGCTGTAGCGCATGGACAGCGGCCAGTAGTGCGGCGGGGTCCAAAGGAAAATAATCATGAACAGGATCACCGCGGGCCACTGGACCGTGTTGGTCACCGCCGCCCAGGCAATGAGCACCGGCATGCAGCCGGCGGCGCCGCCCCAGACAATGTTCTGCGAGGTGCGTCGCTTGAGGATCATGGAGTAGACCACGACGTACAGGAAGATCGCTGCCACACCGAGCATGCCGGAGAGCGGATTGGCGCCAAACCACAGGATGGCGATGGCGGCAGCACCCAAGGCCCAGGAAAAGACCAGCGCCTCACGCGGTGAAACCGCTCCGGTCACCAGCGGCCGGTTCTCGGTGCGGTGCATGACCTTGTCGATATCGCGGTCAATGTAGCAGTTGAATGCACCGGCGCTGCCGGCGGCAAAGGCGCCACCGACCAGGGTGGCGAGAATGAGCCAGATGTCAGGAAAGCTGCGGGCCGCGAAGATCATGGTGGGCAGGGTGGTAACCAGCAGCAGTTCGATGACGCGGGGCTTGGTCAGCGCGACGTAGGCCTTCACCTTGCCGCTGAACCCGAGTCTGCCGTTGCCGGCAGTGGTCATCGTCGTATTGGTTGCACTCACGGATGGTCACCAGTTCTATCTGCGGGTCAGTCTGTGGTCAAAGCTGTTAGTCGAACCTCTGTGCCTGAAGCGTTGTGCCTGAAGCGTTTCGCTTAAAGCTGCGGGGCTTTCGCCCAGGCGTGCACGGACCCGCTCATAGCGGTCCAGGATCAGCTTTTATCATACCTGCCCGGGGCAAAGGACAGTGCCGATGCAATTGACGCCGGATTACCTTATATTGCTTGCATTCAGCGGGTTTGCGTCGCCCGGAACCGTGACCGTTTGGTGATCGGCATCGCGTTTAGGACTAAGCTGGAAACCGAGTGATATGACATCTGTTTCAACGGTGAGCGGCGGCTGGCTCCGGGTGCACAACGATCCGGATCCGGTGCCTCTGGGCACCTGCGCGCCGTGAGCCACTGACACCTAAGTGAGAGGGCCCCGGCAAGTGCCACAACTGGAAGACCAAGAACTGTCATGGACCACCCTGGACCAGCGTGCCGTTGACACCATCCGTGTCCTTGCCGCCGATGCGGTAGAGAAGGTGGGCAACGGCCATCCGGGCACCGCGATGTCCCTGGCCCCCGCGGCCTACCTGCTGTTCCAGAAGCTGCTGCGCCATGATCCCTCGGATCCGCAGTGGACCGGACGCGACCGCTTTGTCCTCTCCCCCGGCCACACCTCGCTGACGCTGTACATCCAGCTCTTCCTCTCCGGCTACGGCCTGGAGCTGGAGGACCTGGAATCGCTGCGCACCTGGGGTTCCAAAACCCCCGGCCACCCCGAATACCGTCACACTGCCGGCGTCGAAATCACCACCGGCCCGCTGGGCCAGGGACTGGCGTCCTCGGTCGGGTTCGCCTTCGCCCAGCGCCGCCAGCGCGGCATGTTCGATCCCGATGCCGCCCCCGGCACCAGCCCGTTCGACCACACGATCTGGGTCTTTGCCTCCGACGGCGACATGCAGGAGGGCGTCACGAGCGAGGCTTCGTCACTGGCCGGCCACCAGGAACTGGGCAACATGGTGGTCTTGTACGACCAGAACCACATTTCGATCGAGGACGACACGGACGTGGCCTTCTCCGAAGATGTTCTTCTCCGCTATGAGGCGTACGGCTGGCACGTCCAGCGCGTGGACTTCACCAAAACCGGCGAATACAAGGAAGACGTCCAGGAACTTTACGCCGCCCTGGTGGCTGCGAAGAAGGAAACCTCACGGCCGTCCATCGTGGCACTGCGCACCATCATTGGCTGGCCGGCGCCGAACAAGCAGAACACCGGCAAGATCCATGGCTCCGCCCTTGGCGGGGACGAGGTGGCCGCGGTGAAGCGCGAACTCGGCTTCGACCCGGAGCAGTCCTTCGTCGTCGAGCCCGAGGTGCTGGAGCACGCTCGCCAGGTCAAGGAGCGCGGCAAGGAACTGCGCGCCGACTGGGAAAAGGGCTTTGCCGCCTGGAAGAACGCCAATCCGGAGGCGAATGAACTGCTGGAGCGGATCGCGGCCCGGAAACTGCCGGAGGGCTGGGAAAAGAACCTGCCCACCTTCAAGGCCGGCGAGGCGGTGGCCACCCGCAAGGCCTCCGGCAAGGTGCTCAACTCAATCGCCGGCGTGCTGCCGGAACTCTGGGGTGGCTCCTGCGACCTGGCCGAGTCCACCAACACTGCTTTCGAGGGCTACCCATCCTTCATTCCCGCGGGCAAGCAGACGGACCTGTGGAAGGGCAACCCGTACGGGCGCACGCTGCACTTCGGTATCCGCGAGCACGCCGCCGCCGCCATCGTCAACGGCATTGTGATGCACAGCAGCACCCGTGCTTTCTCCGCCACCTTCCTGATCTTCAGCGACTACCAGCGCCCGGCCATCCGCCTGGGTGCGCTGATGGGTGTGCCCTCCATCTACGTGTGGACGCACGATTCGATCGGCCTGGGCGAGGACGGCCCGACGCACCAGCCGGTGGAGCAGCTCGCCTCGCTGCGCGCCATCCCCGGACTGGACGTGGTGCGTCCCGGCGACGCCAACGAAGTAGCAGTGGCATGGAAGACGATCCTGGAAAACACCGAGAATCCGGCCGGAATGGTACTGACACGCCAGAACATCCCGACCTTCGAGCGCGGCGACGGCGAGGCCACCGGCTCCACGTTCGCCTCCGCGGAGGGCGTGGCCCGGGGCGGTTATGTGCTGGCGGAGGCCGAGGGCGGCGATCCGGACGTCATCCTGATGGGAACCGGCTCAGAGGTGCAGCTGGCGGTGGACGCGCGGGAGGCCCTGCAGGCCGAAGGGATCCGCGCGCGGGTGGTTTCCCTGCCCTGCCTGGAATGGTTCAACAAGCAGGACGCCGCCTACCGCGAAAAGGTGCTTCCCTCCGGCGTGAAGGCCCGGGTCTCGGTTGAGGCCGGAATCGCGCAGGGATGGCACCGGCTGGTAGGCGACAACGGCCGCTCGGTTTCGCTGGAGCATTTCGGTGCCTCCGCGGACTTCAAGACGCTCTTCAGCGAATTCGGTATCACCACCGAAGCCGTGGTGGCCGCCGCCAAGGAGTCGCTGCAGGCAGTGCGCAGCGGCGCCGAATCGCTCAGCGGGACGCAGGCGGCACCCTCGGGAAGCCGGTCCTCCAGCACCGGCGACCAGGTCAGCTAACCGCGGGCATAGCGCGCGCCGACCCGGCGCCTGTGCCTTCCCGCATTCCCACCATCCGATGCGATACCAAGGAGAAATCAGCAATGACCACCACCAACTCCGAACAATCGACCCAGACCACGCCCACCGCCCAACTCTCTGCTGCCGGAGTTTCCATCTGGCTGGATGACCTTTCCCGTGAGCGGCTCACCACCGGCACGCTGCAGAAGCTGATGGACGAGAAGAACGTGGTCGGGGTGACCACCAACCCGAGTATCTTCCAGGCCGCCATCAGCAAGGGCCACGCCTACGACGAGCAGGTGACCGAACTAGCCGCCCAGGGCCTGGACGTCGACTCGGCGCTCTTCGAGATCACCACCCGGGACGTCGCGGACGGATGCGACCTGTTCGCCCCGGTGGCCGAGGCCACTCACGGGGTGGACGGCCGGGTCTCGATTGAAGTGGACCCGCGTAAGGCGCGCGACACACAGGGCACCATCGCGGAGGCGAAGCATCTGCGCGACAAGGTGGACCGCGGCAACGTGTTCATCAAGATCCCCGCCACGGTAGAGGGCCTCGAGGCGATCAGCGCCACGCTCGCCGAGGGGATCAGCGTCAACGTCACACTGATCTTCTCGCTGGAGCGATACCGGGAGGTCATCAACGCGTTCCTGACCGGGCTGGAGCGGGCCAAGGAAAACGGCAAGGACCTCTCCCTCATCCATTCGGTGGCGTCCTTCTTCGTCTCCCGGGTGGACACAGAGGTTGACAAGCGCCTGGACGCGCTGGGCACCGAGGAGGCCAAGTCGCTCAAGGGCAAGGCCGGCCTGGCCAACGCCCGGCTGGCCTACCAGGTCTACCAGGAGGTCTTCGGCTCCGAGCGCTGGGCCCTGCTGGCCGACGCCGGCGCCCGTCCGCAGCGGCCGCTGTGGGCCTCCACCGGGGTGAAGGATCCGGCCTACCCGGACACCATGTACGTCACCGGCCTGGTGGCACCCGGAGTGGTCAACACGATGCCGGAGAAGACCCTCGACGCCACCTTTGACCACGCCGTCATCGAAGGCGACACCGTTACCGGCAGCTACGACGCCTCCAATCAGGTGCTCAACGACCTCCAGAAGCTGGGCATCTCCTACCAGGACGTCGTGCAGCTGCTGGAAACCGAGGGGCTGGACAAGTTCGTCGCCAGCTGGCAGGACCTGGTGGATCATGTGCAGGAAGCCCTGGAGTCGCACTCCGCCGGAACCAAGGCCTGATCCGTGGCGAGCCTATCCTTTGCCGCCACCGGCGCCGCGCAGCAGGCCGAGGACCTGCACATGGACGCCCTGGTGGCGGACCAGGTCGCGTCCCGCATCTTCGCCAAGGACCACACGCTCTGGGGTCCGGACGCGGAAGCTGAAGCAGCCATCCGGCTAGGCTGGGTGGAAGCTCCCGCCGTCTCCGCTCCCCTGATCGCCGAGATCCAGGCCCTGCGCGAGGAGCTGAAGGCCGACGGCGTCACGCACGTCGTGCTGGCCGGCATGGGCGGATCCTCGCTGGCTCCCGAGGTCATCACCCGCACGGCCGGGGTCGAACTCACGGTGCTGGACAGCACCGACCCGGACCAGGTCCGGGCCGCCCTGGCGGACCGGCTGAAGGAAACCGTGATCGTGGTTTCCTCCAAGTCCGGTTCCACGCTGGAAACGGATTCGCAACGGCGCATCTTCGAGCAGGAATTCACCACCGCCGGGCTGGATGCCAAGAGCCGTATCGTCGTGGTAACCGACCCGGGTTCTCCGCTGGATGGCGCCGCCCGCTCAGCAGGCTACCGGCGGGTCTTTAATGCCGACCCGAACGTCGGTGGCCGGTATTCGGCCCTGACAGCCTTCGGCCTGGTGCCGTCCGGGCTGGCCGGCGTCGACATCCAGTCCCTGCTGGACGAAGCGGAAGAAGCCGCGGAAGTGCTGCGGGATGACGCGACGGATAACATCGGCCTGGCCCTCGGGGCCGCCCTGGGCGGGACGAATCCGCTGCGCAACAAGATCATCCTGGTGGACGAGGACTCCGGCATCGTCGGGTTCGGCGACTGGGCCGAGCAGCTCATTGCCGAATCCACCGGCAAGCTCGGTACCGGTTTGCTGCCCGTCGTCGTGCCGGCCCCCGGTCCCACCGCACCGGACGCCGACGAGCTGGTGGTGCGTCTGGTGGCTCCGGATTCCGACGCCGAACCGGCCGGGGACCAGGTGGTCATTTCGGGTGGGCTGGGCGCGCAGATAATGGTCTGGGAATTCGCCATCGCGGTGGCCGGACGGCTGCTGGGCATCAATCCCTTCGACCAGCCGGACGTGGAGGCAGCCAAAAAGGCCGCCCGCGGCCTGCTTGATGCCCGGCCGGAAACCACCCCGGCCAGTTTCGTGGACGGCGCCGTCGAGGTCCGCGGGCCGGCCTGGCTGGGAGAATCGCGCACGCTCGGCGATGCTGTGCAGGCCCTGTGCGGACAGCTCGGCGAGGACGGATACCTAAGCATCCAGGCCTACCTGGACCGAATCAGCTTCGCCCCGCTGGCGGAGATCGCCGCACCACTGGCGGACTATGCACACCGTCCTGTCACGTTCGGCTGGGGGCCGCGCTTCCTGCACTCGACCGGGCAGTTCCACAAAGGCGGCCCTGCCATCGGCGTCTTCCTGCAGATAACCGCTGCCCCGAGCCAGGATCTCGCCATTCCGGAGCGTCCGTTCAGCTTCGGCGAACTGATCGAGGCCCAGGCTGCCGGCGACGCTCAGGTGCTGGCGGAGCATGGCCGGCCGGTGCTGCGGCTGCATTTCACCGACCGTGAGGCCGGTGTGAAACAACTCCAATCCGTGGTGGCCGCCCTGGCTGGCCAGCGCGCCGACCTCCAAGGCCACTAATTCCCCATGCCCGATTTTGATGCGAGCAAACAAGCGAATCCGCTCCGGGACAGCCGCGACCGCCGGCTGTCCCGGGTGGCCGGGCCGTCGTCACTGGTGATCTTTGGGGTCACCGGAGACCTGTCCCGCAAGAAACTGATGCCGGCCGTCTACGACCTGGCTAACCGCGGCCTGCTGCCACCCAGCTTTGCGCTGGTGGGTTTTGCCCGCCGGCAGTGGGCGGACGAGGACTTCGCGGCCGAAGTGAAGGAATCGGTGATGGCATACTGCCGTACCCCCTTCGACGAGGATGTCTGGAACCAGCTGGCCGAAGGCATCCGCTTTGTGCAGGGTGAATTCCACGACGACGCCGCCTTCGAGCGGCTGAAGGCGACCATCCACGAGCTGGACGAGGACCGCGGCACGCGCGGCAACCACGCCTTCTACCTCTCCGTCCCGCCCAAGGCCTTCGAGCTGGTCTGCCGCCAGCTCTCCGCACACGGCCTGGCCCAGGCCCCGGCGGGTCACTGGCGCCGCGTGGTGATCGAAAAGCCTTTCGGCAACGATCTGGAATCCGCCCGGGCGCTGAATGACATTGTGGAGTCCGTCTTTCCGCCGGACGCCGTTTTCCGGATCGACCACTACCTGGGCAAGGAGACGGTGCAGAACATCCTGGCGCTGCGCTTCGCCAACCAGTTCTTCGAACCGCTCTGGAACGCCAACTACGTGGACCACGTCCAGATCACCATGGCGGAGGACATCGGCACCGGCGGACGGGCGGGTTATTACGACGGCGTTGGGGCGGCTCGGGACGTCATCCAGAACCACCTGCTCCAACTGCTGGCGCTAACCGCCATGGAGGAGCCCATCTCCTTCAATGCGGAGGACCTGCGCGCCGAAAAGGAGAAGGTCCTGGCCGCCGTCAAACTGCCCGCGGATCTGTCCACGCACTCCGCCCGCGGACAGTTCGCCGGCGGCTGGCAGGGCGGCGAGAAGGTGCTCGGATACCTGGAGGAGGAAGGCATTCCGCCGCACTCCACCACCGAGACGTATGCCGCGATCCGGCTGGACATCAACACCCGGCGCTGGAGCGGCGTGCCGTTCTACCTGCGCACCGGCAAACGGCTGGGGCGGCGGGTGACGGAAATCGCCGTCGTCTTCAAACGGGCCCCGAACCTGCTGTTCACCGACCATAACGAGGACGACTTCGGCCAGAACGCCGTCGTCATCCGCGTGCAGCCGGACGAGGGCGTGACCATCCGCTTTGGCTCCAAGGTCCCCGGCACGCAGATGGAAGTCCGTGACGTGACCATGGACTTCGGCTACGGCCACGCCTTCACCGAATCCAGTCCGGAAGCGTACGAACGGCTGATCCTGGACGTGCTGCTGGGTGAGCCCCCGCTCTTCCCCCGGCACCAGGAAGTGGAGCTGTCCTGGAAGATCCTGGACCCCTTCGAGAAGTACTGGGCGGCCCAGGGGCTGCAGCCGGAACCGTATCCTCCCGGCAGCTGGGGTCCCGCCTCCGCCGATGAACTGCTGGCCCGTGACGGAAGGACCTGGAGAAGACCGTGATAGTCAATCTGCCCAACACCACCACCTCCAAGGTCACCAAGAAGATCATGTCCATGCGCGAGCAGGGCGGCGTGGTCACGCTGGGCCGGGTGCTGACCCTGGTGGTCATCACCAAGGGCGGCTTCGAGGAGGAGGCCATCGAGGCCGCGAACCTGGCCAGCCGTGAGCATCCCTGCCGCATCATTGTCCTTGGCGAGGCCTCCCGCGATCAGGAGACCCGGCTGGACGCGCAGATCCGGGTGGGCGGGGACGCGGGAGCCTCCGAGGTCATTGTGCTGCGCGGCTTCGGCGAGCTGGCCACGCAAAGCGAATCCCTGGTTTCTGCCCTGCTGCTGCCGGACGCCCCGATCGTGGCCTGGTGGCCGCACGGCATGCCGGAGAAGGCCTCGGCGACCCCGATCGGGCGCATTGCGCACCGCCGGATCACCGACTCCGCCAACGAACCGGATCCGCGGGCCGCGCTGGAGCACATCAGCGCCACCTACGCCGAAGGGGACACCGACCTGGCTTGGACGCGGCTGACCAATTGGCGGATCCAGTTGGCCGCCGTGCTGGACCAGCTGGATCCGGAACCGGTGACCGGGTTGAAGGTGGAGGGGGCCAGCGACTCCCCCAGCACCCTGCTGCTGGCCGCCTGGCTGCACAAGGCCCTGCAGGCACCGATCACCGTGACCGAGGATCCGGCGGGCACGGGTATCCGGCGCGTGGTGATGGAGCGGCCCAGCGGGAATGTGGAGCTGGTCCGGCCCGGCACCGTCGAGGCAACGCTGACACAGCCCGGCCAGCCATCGCAGCGGATTGCGCTACCGCGCCGCTCGTTGCAGGACTGTCTCTCCGAGGAACTGCGCCGGCTGGATCCGGATGAGGTGTTCGGCGAGGTCATCACCGATGGGCTGGCCAGGCTGCTGGCCGAGAAAGAGGCAGCAATCGTATGAGTGCCAACGTGCGGATCAATATCCACCCGTCCTTCGACGTGCTCGCCGCCACCACGGCCGCCCGGCTGATCACCAAACTGCTGGATGTGCAGAACGAGCGCGGTGAGGCGACGGTGGTCCTCACCGGCGGCACGGTGGGCATCGCCACGCTCAAGGCGGTGGTGGAGTCGCCGGCCTGTCCCGCGGTGGACTGGTCAAAGGTCAACTTCTGGTGGGGCGACGAACGCTTCGTCGCCTCGGACTCCCCCGACCGGAACGCCCGGCAGGCCGCGGAGGCCCTGCTGACCCAGGTGGGTACCGACCCGGCACGGATCCACCAGATGGGTGCGGCGGACCGGTTCGACGACGTCGACGCCGCCGCCGCGGACTACACCGCCCAGTTGGCTGCAGCTGCCCAGGAGGAACGCATGCGCAGCGACGAAGCCGACGACGGCGCAGCCGATGGGAGCGTCGGCACTGAGGGCGGCATCAGCGCCGGGTCCGTAAACGGCGCGGGTGCGGCCCTGGACCTCCCGCGCTTCGATGTCCTGCTGCTGGGCATCGGACCGGATGCGCACATCGCTTCGCTTTTTCCCGAGATGGCGGGCATCCGCGCCAAGGACACCGCCGTCGTCGGGCTCACCGACTCCCCCAAGCCCCCGCCGCAGCGGACGTCGCTGACGCTGCCGGCGATTAACTCGGCGCAGGAAATCTGGCTCGTCGCCGCCGGGGACGACAAGGCCGGCGCGGTGGGACTGGCACTTGCCGGCGCCAATCCGGTGCAGGTCCCCGCAGCGGGGCCGCAGGGCCGGGTGAAGACCCTCTGGCTGTTGGACCAGGACGCGGCCGCCAAGGTCCCGGAACAGCTGATCGTCCGCCAGGACCGCTGACTCCTGCCGTTGAGTGTGGAGATCTGCCCCCAAAACTCCAAACTTTAGGGGCAGATCTCCACACTCAACGGGGGTGAGGGGTGCTGCATTGGGGCGGTAGCGCGGGATCAGTCCATCTGGTGGCTGTGCCGGAGCTTGGCCAGCGCGTTGTTCAGCAGCTGCTCCGCCTCGGCGTTGGAGCGGCGCTCCTTGACGTACTCCAGATGGCTCTTGAACGGCTCCCCTGGCGGGTCCGCCACCACGCCGCCAGGCGTCCGGGCGGCCGGCATGCCACAGCGCATGCAGTCCCAACCGTCGGGTATCTGCACGTGGGGCAACTGCGCGAACACCAGCGCCGTCTCGTGCCCGTTGTTGCACCAATAGGAAATCCGGATGCGGGGCACAGGCTCCGCATCCGGATTTTCGCTTTGCACGGATGTTGGCGCTCCTACAGCCGCACCGGCTCTGGTGCCGCGGAAACCGCCACTGATATGAGGCATCGTAGAACTCCCTGCAGTCGAGGGGAAAACCACTGCTGCCTAAAGTTTACAACTGCCCGCGCGGATACCCGAGGGCTGCCGGGATTTTTTCAGGACTGACCGGCAAAGCGCATCAACAGACCCAATCCGATGATGACCAGGCCCCAAATGACGCCCAGGATGATGGTGAACCGGTTGAGGTTGCGCTCAGCCACGCCTGAAGAACCCAGGCTGGAACTCATGCCTCCGCCGAACATGTCCGAGAGTCCTCCGCCGCGGCCCTTGTGCAGCAAGATAAGCAGGGTCAGCAGCAGGCTGGTGATCCCGAGCAGGATCTGCAGCACGATTTGTAGAACTTCCACGACGGCCTTTCAGCGGGGTATTTCATACACGGTAGGTCAGCGGGTATGCAGGGGTCAGCCCGTCACCAGATGTTTCTCGAACCTGACAATATTAGCAAACTCCGCCGCGTCCAGGCTGGCGCCACCCACCAGCACGCCGTCCACGTCCCGTTCGTTCAGGATCGCGGCCACATTTGCGGCCTTGACTGAACCACCGTACAGCAGCCGGACGCGTGCGGCCGTTTCGCCGTCGAACAGGTTCGCCAGTTCGGCACGGATGGCGGCGCACATTTCCTGGGCGTCCTGCGGGCCGGCCACCTCTCCGGTACCGATCGCCCAGACAGGCTCGTACGCGACCACCAGTTCGCCGGCCTGCTCCTCGGTCAGGCCCGCGACGCCCCCGCGCAGCTGCGCCAGGGTGTGGTCCACATGGGTGCCCGCCTGCCGGATTTCCAGGCCCTCGCCGACGCAGAGCACCGGTGTGAGGGAATTCCGATAGGCCGCCTTGAGCTTGGCGTTGAGCAGTTCGTCGCCCTCGCCGTGGATGGTCCGCCGTTCACTGTGCCCCACCAGGACGTAGCTGCAGCCCAGCTTGGCCAGGAATACCCCGGAGATGTCCCCGGTGTATGCGCCCGAGTCCTCCGGAGAGAGGTCCTGGCCGCCGTATAGGACCTCAAGTTTGTCGCCCTGCACCAGGGTCTGCACGCCGCGCAGGTCGGTAAACGGTGGGAAGACGGCCACCTCCACCCGGTTGAAGTCGTGCCTGGCGTCCTCCAGGGTCCAGGCCAGCTTCTGCAGCAAGGTGATGGCCTGGACATGGTCCATGTTCATCTTCCAGTTGCCGGCAATCAGCGGCCTGCGGTCGAACTTGCCGTTGGTCGAGGTTGTCATTGCACTCCAGGGTCTGCGGTTTCGTCTGATGGTTGCCGGAAGGCATGGTGCCGCCAATCCGGCCGGTCCGCCGGACCGGTGCGGTGCCGGTCCGGCGGTGCTGCGTATGCGGGAACTGCGTATGCGTGGTACTGGCCCGCCCGGCTTTACCGCTCCAGGGCGGTCAGGCCAGGCAGTTCCTTGCCTTCCAGGAACTCCAGGCTGGCCCCGCCGCCGGTGGAAATGTGGCTGAATTCGCTGTCCTTGAACCCCAGGGTACGCACCGCAGCCGCGGAATCTCCGCCGCCCACCACGGTGAAACCGCCGGCTGCCGTGGTCTGTGCCAGGGCCGCCGCGACGGCACGGGTTCCTTCGGCGAAGGCAGGGAACTCGAAGACGCCCATCGGCCCATTCCAGAACGCGGTCCTGGCCGCGAGGATCTCCTGGCCGAACGCCTCGGCGGTCTGCGGACCGATATCCAGCCCGATCCCGGCAGCTCCGAAGGAGCTGTCCTCAATGGCACCGGCCGGAACGGTTTCGTGCGCGGCATCGGCTGCGAACTTCTCCGCGACCACCACGTCGGTGGGCAGGACAAAGCGGGTTCCCGCGGCCGCGGCCCGGGCCAGGTAGTCCTTGACCGCCGGGATCTGGTCCTGCTCCAGCAGGCTCGCGCCCACCTTTTGGCCCTGCGCCGCCAGGAAGGTGAAAAGCATGCCGCCGCCCACCAGGATGGTGTCCGCCTTGCCGATCAGGTTGTCGATCACCGCGAGCTTGTCCGAAACCTTGGACCCGCCCAGCACCACGACGTAGGGCCGCTCGGGCTCCGCGGTCAGCTTCTGCAGCACCTCCAGTTCGGTGCGCACCAGGTCGCCCTGGTAGGAGGGCAGCCGGCGGGCCACGTCGAAGACGCTGGCATGCTTGCGGTGCACGGCGCCGAAGGCGTCGTCCACGTAGGCGCCGTTTTCCCCGGTCAGGGCCACCAGCTCGTCCGCAAAGGCTCCGCGGTCGGCGTCGTCCTTGCTGGTCTCACGGCCGTCGAACCGCACGTTCTCCAGCACCAGCACCTCGCCCTCGCCCAGGTCGGCAGCAAGTTTGCGGGCAGAAGAACCAGCCGTGTCCTCGGCCAGGCTGACCTTGGCGCCGGCCAGTTCCGCCATCCGGTCGACGGCGGGGCGCAGCGAGTACTTCGGGTCGGGGCTGCCCTTGGGCCGGCCCAGATGGGCGCAGACCAGCACCCGGGCGCCGGCATCGGCCAGCCGGGCGATGACGGGAAGGGAGGCCCTGATGCGGCCGTCGTCGGTCACCGTAGCGCCGTCGAGCGGCACGTTAAGGTCGCTTCGGACCAGAACGTACCGCCCGCGGACACCTTCAGCGATCAGTTCGTCGAGGGTGTGGGAAGTCATGTTTTCTACCCTAGCCGACCCTCAGGCCTGGCCCAGCTTGCCGGCGACAAGTTCCGTCAGGTCCACCAGGCGGTTGGAGTAGCCCCACTCGTTGTCGTACCAGCCGACCACCTTGACCTGGTTGCCGATCACCTTGGTCAGGCCGGAGTCGAAGATGCACGAGGCCGGGTCCGTGACGATGTCCGAGGAAACGATCGGGTCCTCGGTGTAGGTCAGATAGCCGGCAAGCTGGCCGTCCTCCGCTGCAGCCTTGTACGCGGCGTTGACCTCCTGGGCGGTGGCCTCGCGGCTCAGCGTCACCGTCAGGTCTGTGGCGGAACCGGTCGGCACGGGAACCCGGATGGCGTAGCCGTCGAGCTTGCCCTTGAGCTCGGGCAGCACCAGGCCGATCGCCTTCGCGGCGCCGGTGGAGGTCGGGACGAGGTTGATGGCCGCTGCGCGGGCGCGGCGCAGGTCCCGGTGCGGGCCGTCCTGCAGGTTCTGGTCCGCGGTGTAGGCGTGCACAGTGGTCATCAGGCCGCGTTCGATGCCGAAGCTGTCCAGCAGGACTTTGGCCAGCGGGCCCAGGCAGTTGGTGGTGCAGGAGGCGTTGGAGATGATGTTGTGCGCCGCCGGATCGTACTGGTCGTCGTTGACGCCCATCACGATCGTGATGTCCTCGCCGGAGGCGGGGGCGGAGATCAGCACCTTCTTGGCGCCGGCGTCGATGTGCTTGCGGGCGTCGGCGGCCTTGGTGAAGAAGCCGGTGGACTCGATCACGATGTCCGCGCCGAGTTCCTTCCACGGTAGGTTGGCCGGGTCCCGCTCGGCGAGGACCTTGATGGCCTTGCCGTCGACGACGATGTTCCCTTCCTTTACCTCGACGCTGGCCTTGAGCCGGCCGGTGACGGAATCGTATTTGAGCAGGTGCGCCAGGGTCTCGGGGCTGGTCAGATCGTTGACCGCGACGATCTCCAGGTCCGCGCCCTGTTCCAGGGCGGCGCGGAAGTAGTTGCGGCCGATCCGGCCGAAGCCGTTAATTCCAATGCGAGTAGTCACTTCTGATCTCCTTAGTGCCGTCTCCGGCACACCTAGTCAAGTTAGTCCTTGATGGCCAACTAACGGTTTCCCGCACGCCTTTGGGCAGAGATGGTGAATTGCGATGGCGGAATTGCGATTGTTGCAGCGTTTCCGTGATCCATCTTACGTTTATGGCGGCCCGCCCCCGCAACGGCAGGGGCGGGCTGTCCGTAATGTGGAGCCCGGACAGGGACCTGCCGGCACCGTGCCGGCTCCCCTGCTAGAGCAGGATCAGGCCGGCGGCGTTGGCGCGGGCCGCGTCAAAGCGGCGGGCCACATCTGCCCAGTTGGCGATATTCCAGAAGGCCTTCACGTAGTCGGCCTTGACATTGACGTAGTCCAGGTAGAAAGCGTGCTCCCACATGTCCAGCATCAGCAGCGGGGTGGTGCCGACGGCGACGTTGCCCTGCTGGTCGTACAGCTGCTCGACCACGAGGTTGCCGCCCACCGGCTCATAGGCCAGGAAGGCCCAGCCGGAACCCTGCAGGCCCAGTGCCGCCGCCGTGAACTGCGCGCGGAAGGCATCAAAGGAACCGAAAGCGTCGTCGATCGCGGCAGCCAGCTCGCCCTCGGGCTTGTCGCCGCCGTCCGGGGAGAGGTTGTTCCAGAAGATCGTGTGGTTGGTGTTGCCGCCGGTGTGGAAGGCCAGGTCCTTGGAGAGCTGGTTGATGTTGGCGAAGTCGCCCTTCTGGCGGGCCTCGGCCAGCTGGGCCAGGGCCTTGTTGGCGCCGGCCACGTATGCGGCATGGTGCTTGTCATGGTGCAGTTCCATGATGCGCGCGGAGATGTGGGGCTCCAGCGCCGCGTAGTCATAAGGCAGATCGGGAAGTGTGTACTCGGTCACGGTTCCTCCATAGCGATTGATGTGCTTTTCGTTCCTACGACTTCATCCTAGGACGCTGCCGATAGTGCTGCTATTCGTCCAGCATTTCAAAGGTCACATTGGCCTCGGTGTCCGGAATGCCGAGTTCGCCTGCCTTCTTGTCCGCCATTGCCAGCAGCCGCCGGATCCGGCCGGCAATGGCGTCCTTGGTCATGGGCGGGTCCGCCAGCCGTCCCAGCTCGTCCAGGCTGGCCTGCTTGTGCGCCACCCGCAGTTCCCCGGCATAGCGCAGGTGCTCGGGAACCTCCTCGCCCAGGATTTCAAGCGCCCGGTCCACCCTGGCTCCGGCCGCCACAGCCGCCTGCGCGGAACGGCGCAGGTTGGCGTCGTCGAAGTTGGCCAGCCGGTTCGCGGTGGCACGGACTTCCTTGCGCATCCGCCGTTCCTCCCACACCAGCAGCGCCTCGTGCGCGCCCATCCGCGTCAGCAGCGCGGCGATGGTGTCCCCATCCCGGATGACCACCCGGTCCACGCCGCGGACCTCGCGGGCCTTGGCGGCAATGTCCAGCCGGCGGGCCGCGCCGACCAGGGCCAGCGCGGATTCGGGCCCCGGACAGGTCACCTCCAGTGCGGAGGACCGGCCCGGTTCGGTCAGGGATCCGTGCGAGAGGAAGGCGCCCCGCCACACCGCCTCGGCATCAGCGGCGGACCCGTTGACGACGACGGACGGCAGGCCGCGCACCGGCCGGCCCCGCGCATCCAGCAGGCCGGTCTGCCGGGCCAGCGCCTCGCCGTCGCGCACCACCCGCACCACATAGCGGTTGCCGCGGCGCAGTCCGCCGCCGGAAACGACGACTATTTCGCTGCGGTGGCCGTAGATTTCCGCGATGGCCGCCCGCAGCCGGCGCGCGGTGGAGGCCAGGTCCACTTCCGCCTCGATCACAATCCGGCCGGAAATGATATGCAGCCCGCCGGCGAAGCGCAGCATGGCGGACACCTCGGCCTTGCGCACAGACGATTTTTTGATCTCCAGCCGGGAAAGTTCTTCCTTGACTGCCGCTGTCAGCGCCATCCTGCCATCCTCACTGTGCCCCCCGAATGATTGCCCGCCATCTAACTGGCCCCAAAAATATCGTGATACGCCGCGGCCAGGCGCAAGGGATCATGCACCGCGCGTCCGCCGGACCCACCTACCTTACCGAAGACAACCTCGGCCCCGATCATCGAGGCGGCGTGCTCGAACTCTGCCAGGTCCGGAACGGCGGACGGATCCGCCAGCACCACGTCCACGCCGAATTCGGGCGCGTAGCGGGAGATGACGTGCAGATGGTCCGCCGCGCTCATCCCGGCCGACTCCTTGTCATTGCTGTCCAGGTTCATGGTCAGGCAGCGTTTGGCCGGGGTGGCACACAGGGCCTGCCGCAGTTCGGGCAGCAGCAGGTGCGGCAGCACGGAGGTGTACCAGGATCCGGGGCCCAGGATCACCCAGTCCGCCAGTTCGATGGCGGTGAGCGCCTCCACGCAGGCCGGGGCCGCCTCGGGCAGCAGCCGGACGTTCTCCACCTGGCCCGCCCTCGCCAGCGCGGCCTGGCCGCGGATGGTCCGGCTGCTTTCGGAACCGTCCGGCTGCCGGTGCCGGACCTGCCCCTCGATCGTCAACGGAACGCTGGCCATCGGCAGCACCGCCCCGCGGGCGCCCAGCAGCGCCCCCGCCCACTGCAGTCCGGCCACCGGGTCGCCCAGCAGCTCCCAGAGCGTGACGATCAGCAGGTTGCCCATGGCATGGTTGTCCAGCGATCCGGCCGCGCCGTTGCGGGAGACGAAGCGGTGCTGCATCACATCCCGCCAGGTCCGCCCCCAATCGGTGTCGTCGCACAGTGCGGCGAGGGCCATCCGCAGGTCCCCCGGCGGGAGCACCCCCAGTTCGGTGCGCAGCCGTCCGGACGAGCCGCCGTCATCGGCCACCGTCACGATGGCAGTCAGCTCAGAGGTCAGCAGCCGCAGCGCGGACAGTGACGCGGCCAGGCCGTGGCCGCCGCCCAGCGCGGCGACGCGCAGTTCGGTTCCGCCGGATGCCTTGCCGCTGGGCGGGATCAGCGGCAGCGGCCCGGTCAGTAGCGCCATTACTCTCTGCCCAGATCGCGGTGGCGGGTGCTGACGGTCACGCGCGGCAGCTGCGCCAGGCGCTTAGCCAGTTCGACGGCGACCGCGACCGAGCGGTGCTTGCCCCCGGTACAGCCGACCGCGATGGTGGCGTAATGCTTGTTTTCGCGCCGGTACCCGGCCAGCACCGGTTCCAGCGCGTGCACGTAGCGGTCCACGAAGTCCTTGGCCCGGTTTTCCACCAGCACAAAGTCGCTGACGTCCTTGTCCAGGCCGGTGTGCGGGCGCAGCTGCGGGACCCAGTGCGGGTTGGGGATGAAGCGGGCATCGGCCACGAAGTTGGCGTCGACCGGCAGCCCGTACTTGAAACCGAAGCTCATGACGTTCAGCCGCAGCGTCACCGGCCCGGTTTCGCTGAAGAGTTCCGTGATGGCGGTGGCGAGGCCGTGGACGTTGAGGGCGGAGGTGTCCAGCACGATGTCGGCGGTGTCCTGCAGCTCACGGACCAACTCGCGTTCGGCGGCGATGCCGTCGAGGATCCGGCCGCCGCCCTGGAGCGGGTGCGGCCGGCGGCCCTGCTCGAAGCGGCGGACCAGGACGCCGTCGTTGGCGTCGAGGAACAACACGCGGAAGGTCACGCCCGTGGCCTCCAAGGCGCGGAGCGCGGCGCGCATATCTGCGAACAGGTCCTTGCTCCGGACGTCCATCACGACGGCGAGCTTGGACATCGACTGCGGGCTACGCGACACGAGATCGGCGAGCGTGCCGAGCATCTGCGGCGGGAGGTTTTCCACGACGTACCAGCCGTGGTCCTCGAGGGCGTCCGAGGCGGTGCTCCGGCCGGCTCCCGACATTCCGGTCACCACCAGCAGTTCCGCCTCGACGGGTTTGACGGGTGTCATGCCGTCCGCATCCGCCCCGGATCCTGCCGTCGACTCTGCCATCAGTGAAGCCCCATCTCTGCCTGTGCTGTCTGCTTGTTCGGTGTGCTCGGTCAAGTTGCGCCCGGGCGGCGTTGATGCCGCACCATGGCGCTACCCAAGTCATTACCCTAGCTAAATTTGGCGGAGCTAGCTAAGTTTCGAGGATTTCGCCGGTGGTCATGTTCACGGCCGGAACCGTGGCGGCGTCCGCGCCGTCGCCGGCGGTGAAGTGCCGGACGATCGCGGCGGCGAGTGACGGACCGATGCCTTTGGCCCCGGTGAGTTCTTCGGCCGTGGCGGCCTTGATGCCCTTGACGGAACCAAACTCGGCCAGGAGGGCCTTGCGTTTGGAGTCGCCCAGCCCGGGCACGCTGTCCAGCGCGGAAACCGTCATGGCCTTGCCGCGCTTTTGCCGGTGGAAGGTGATCGCAAAGCGGTGGGCCTCGTCGCGGATCCGCTGCAGCAGGTAGAGGCCGGCCGAGGCGCGCGGGAGGATCACCGGGAAGTCGCTGTCGGGCAGCCAGACCTCCTCGAGCCGCTTGGCCAGGCCGACGACGTACACGTCCTCGATGCCCAGCTCCGCCAGGGCACGGGCGGCGGCGTTGACCTGCGGCTTGCCGCCGTCAACGACGACGAGGTTCGGCGGGTAGGCGAATTTGTTCCGCGGCGCCGGCGTGGTGGAGTCCGTGATCGCCGCGGCGGTTGCGGCCTCCAGCACGGCCTGGTGTGCCGGTTTGGCCGCGGCAGCCGCCTGCTCGCTCTTCTCCTGGAGGTAATGCCGGAACCGGCGGGTCAGAACGTCGTGCATCGCCGCCGTGTCGTCCGTGGCGGCGGCGCCCGTCACGGTGAACTTGCGGTAGTCGGACTTCTTGGGCAGCCCGTCCTCCACCACCACCATGGAACCGACCATGTTGGTGCCCTGGACATGCGAAATGTCGAAGCATTCGATCCGGAGCAGCGCCACCGGGAGTTCGAGTGCTTCCTGGAGTTCCTGCAGGGCCTGGGAACGCATCGTGAGGTCTCCGGCGCGGCGGGACTTGTGGAGTTTGAGGGCGTGCTCCGCGTTCTCCCGAACGGTGGACAGAAGAGCTGCCTTGTCCCCGCGCTGGGGCACCCTGACCTCCACCCGGGCCCCGCGCAGTCCGCTGAGCCATTGGGCGAGTTCCGCCGCGTTGCTGGGTTCGGCGGGCACGAGGACCTCCCGGGGCAACCGGCCTTGCACGCCGGCCTCGTCACCGTAAACCTGCTGCAGCAGGTGTTCGACCAGTTCCGGCGTGGTGGAGTCTTCGACTTTTTCCACGACCCAGCCGCGCTGGCCCCGGATCCGGCCGCCGCGGACGTGGAAGACCTGGACGGCGGCCTCGAGCTCGTCTTCGTGCAGGGCGAAGACATCGGCGTCCGTGCCCTCGGCGAGGACCACGGCGTTGCGTTCGAAGACTTTTTTCAGCGCCACGATGTCGTCCCGGAGGCGCGCGGCGCGCTCGTAGTCGAGCTCGGCCACGGCGGCGGCCATTTCGCGTTCCAGCCGGTTGACGAACGGTTTGGCCTCGCCGCCCATGAAGGAGCAGAAGTCCTCGGCCAGTGCCCGGTGGTCCTCGGCGGAGATTCGGCCGACACAGGGTGCGGAGCATTTGTCGATGTAGCCGAGCAGGCAGGGCCGGCCGCTGGCCTGGGCGCGTTTGAGCACCCCCGCGCTGCAGCTGCGAACGGGGAACACGCGCAGCAGGGTGTCCATGGTGTCCCGGATGGCGCCGGCCGTGTAGGGGCCGAAGTACCGGGTCCCCTTGCGCCGGTCGCCGCGCAGCACCTGGACGCGCGGGTACTTCTCCCCCATCGTGACCGCCAGGTACGGGTAGCTCTTGTCGTCCCGGAACATCACGTTGAACCGCGGCGCGAATTCCTTGATCCAGGTGTATTCCAGCTGCAGCGACTCCAGTTCGCTGCCCACCACCGTCCATTCGACGCTGCTGGCCGTGTGCACCATCGCATACGTCTTCGGCATCAGCCCGGCGGGGTTGGCGAAGTAGGAATTCAGCCGGGAGCGGAGGTTCTTGGCCTTGCCGACATAGATGACCCGGCCGTGCGGGTCGCGGAAGCGGTACACGCCCGGATTGGTCGGAATTTCACCCGTCTGGGGTCGGTAACTCGCTGGATCTGCCACGCTTCCAGTCTACTGAGCCGCAACGGGTGCCGCCGCACCTGCCGGGCAGCCGGCACCTGCCGGGCAGCCGGCACCCGCCCGGTAGCCGGCACGCAACTGGCTACGGGCCCGCGGTTCTACTCCGCGGTCTTGCTCTGGTTGTAGCTCGTGGAGCGTTCCTGGCCGCTCAATTCCGCGATCGCGTCCATGATGCGGTCCGTGACCTGGCGGCGGGCCGGAAGGGAGTGGTCCGGGCCCGTCTTGTCGAAGTACAGCGGCTCGCCCACTTTCATGGTGAAGTGCTGCGGCTTGACGGACTTGCTGTCCGCGGGCTGCAGGTGTTCCGTCCCGATCAGGCCCACCGGGATCACCGGCGCACCCGTCGTGAGGGCCAGCCAGCCGACGCCGGTGCGTCCGCGGTACAGGATGCCGTCGCGGGAGCGGGTGCCCTCGGGGTAGATCCCCACGCCCTTGCCGGCCTCGAGGATGTCCAGCAGAGTCTTCAGCGCCTGTACGCTGGCCGCCTGCTCGCCGCGCTCCACCGGGATGGAGCCCACGGCTTCGAAGAACGACTTCATGGCCCTGCCCTTGATGCCGCCGGTGGTGAAGTATTCGGCCTTCGCGAAGAACGCCACGGGCCGCGGCATGAGCGCTTGGACAATCACACTATCCAGGAAGGAGAGATGGTTGGGCGCCACGATAAACGGACCGTTCGTGGGCACGTTTTCCAGGCCAATGACCGTGGGACGGCAGGTGGTGGATATGAGCCCCCGGGTGGTCCAGCGGATTCCCTCAAACATTGCCATCGGCGTGCACCTCGTTCAGCGCTGTGGTCCCCGGGCGTTCGGAGAGTCTGGTGATGGTTGCGCGAAGCGCCGCCGCGTCGTGCACGACCTCGACGGCGCCCGCCTCGTGCAGTTCGCCGTCGGGCGCAAAGCCCCAGCCTACGCCGATGCAGTCCAGTCCGTTCGCAGCCGCCCCGGCCACGTCCTGCGCCCGGTCGCCCACCATCACGGCCCGGCCGGCCACCGAAGGGACGGCTGCAGCCAGGTCCGAGAGCGCGGCGGCGACAATACCGGACTTGCCTTCCGGGATGGAAGCCGTTCCCGGGCGGGTCACGGACTCGTCCGCGGCAGAGCCCCGGATGCTGTGGAAGAGCCCGGCGATACCGTGGTGCTCAAGCACGGTGCGGGCCAGCCCCTCCGGTTTCTGCGTGGCGACCGCGATGGGGCGCCCGGCGGCGACAAAGTCCTCGAGGAGCCCGCGGATTCCCGGGTACAGCCTGCCCTGCGCGATGCCGGTGGAGGCGTAGTGCCCGCGGTAGATCCGGATGACGTCGTCCACCAGTGCGGTCGGGACGCCGGCAATTTCCGTGAGCGAATGGCTCAGTTTTGGCCCGACCATGGCGTTCATCCTGGACTTGTCCGGGACGGGGAGGCCAAGCTCGGTGAGGGCCGCCGCGATTCCGCCCGTGATGCCCCCGGCCGGATCGACAAGAGTGCCGTCAAGGTCGAAGATTACGGGCACTGTTGTTTGCGTCACCGGCTTAGTTTCTCACGAGTGCGCGGCTGCCAGAAATTCGCATGCGCCTTCAGGAATACATCGGGAGAATTCACGGCAGTGCGGGCGGGGCCGAGGCCGGCGAAGCGGCGCCCCTCCCCTTCCCATGCGGCTTCCGCTCGCGGCGCCAGCGCCAGGCGCTGGCGCCGCCGCTCAGGCGAGGAGTTCGGCGAGGAACGCGGCCGTGTGGCTTTCGCTCGAGGTGGCAACCTGCTCCGGGGTGCCGGAAGCGACCACCCGGCCGCCGCCCGAACCACCGTCGGGGCCGAGGTCCACGATCCAGTCGGCGCTCTTGATTACGTCAAGGTTGTGCTCGATGGTAATTACCGTGTTGCCCTTTTCCACGAGGCCCTGCAGCACCATGAGGAGCTTGCGGATATCCTCGAAGTGCAGGCCCGTGGTGGGCTCGTCCAGGACGTAGACGCTTCGGCCGTTGGAGCGCTTCTGGAGCTCGGCCGCGAGCTTTACGCGCTGGGCCTCACCGCCGGACAGCGTGGTGGCGGGCTGGCCGAGCCGGACGTAGCCGAGGCCGACGTCGACCAGCGTGTTGAGGTGGCGGGCGATCGGCGAGAAGGCGGCGAAGAACTCGGCACCTTCCTCGATGGGCATGTTCAGCACGTCCGCGATCGTCTTGCCCTTGTAGTGGACCTCAAGAGTTTCGCGGTTGTACCGGGCGCCATGGCAGACCTCGCACGGGACGTAGACGTCCGGCAGGAAGTTCATCTCGATCTTCAGGGTGCCGTCGCCGGAGCAGGCCTCGCAGCGGCCGCCCTTGACGTTGAAGGAGAACCGGCCCGGCATGTAGCCCCGGACCTTGGCCTCGGTGGTTTCGGCGAAGAGCTTCCGGATGTGGTCGAACACGCCGGTGTAGGTGGCCGGGTTTGAGCGCGGGGTGCGCCCGATGGGGCTTTGGTCGACGTGCACGACCTTGTCCAGGTGCTCAAGGCCCTGGACGGTCTTGTGCCGGCCGGCCACTTGCTTGGCGCCGTTGAGCTTGTTGGCGAGCACTTTGTACAGGATCTCGTTGACGAGCGTGGACTTGCCGGAGCCGCTGACGCCGGTCACGGCGGTGAAGAGGCCCAGCGGGAAGCTGGCATCGACGTTGAGGAGGTTGTTCTCCCTGGCCCCGACCACCTTGAGTTCGCGCTTCTTGTCGTACTTGCGCCGCTTCTTGGGGATTTCGATTTTCCTCCGGCCTGCAAGGTAGTCGCCGGTCAGCGAATCCGTGTTTTCCAGCAGCGCCTGGTAGGACCCGGAGTGGACCACGATGCCGCCGTGCTCGCCGGCGCCGGGTCCGATGTCAACGATCCAGTCGGCCTCGTGGATGGTGTCCTCGTCGTGTTCCACCACGATCAGGGTGTTGCCAAGGTCCCGGAGCCTGGTCAGCGTTTCGATGAGGCGCCGGTTGTCCCGCTGGTGCAGGCCGATGGACGGCTCGTCGAGGACGTAGAGCACGCCGACGAGGCCGGAGCCGATCTGGGTGGCCAGCCGGATGCGCTGGGCTTCACCGCCGGACAGGGTCCCGGAGGGCCGTTCCAGGTTCAGGTATTCGAGGCCGACGTCGAGGAGGAAGGTCAGCCGGGCCTGGATTTCCTTAAGGACCTGGTGGGCGATCTGCGCTTCGCGGCCCGTGAGGACAAGGTTCTCGAGGAAGTGCGCACATTCACGCATGGGCAACGCGGCGACCTCGGCGATGGACTTGCCGTTGATCAGCACCGACAGTGAGGCAGGGTTCAACCGCGCACCGTTGCATGCCGGGCACGGGACCTGGCGCATGTATTCCTCGTAGCGGTCGCGCGCGAAGTCCGAGTCGGTCTCCAGGTGCTTGCGGTGGACATACTGCACCACGCCCTCAAAGCCGGTGCTGTACTTGCGTTCCCGGCCGAAGCGGTTGCGGTACTGCACCACCACTTTGTGGTCCTTGCCGTGCAGCACGGTCTGCCGAGCCTCGGCGCCCAGCTTCTCCCACGGCGTCGTCATCGAGAAGCCGAGCTCCTCGGCGAGGCCGCCCAGCAGCCGGTTCCAGTATTCCGTGGTGGCGGCGCCCAGCGACCACGGCGCGATGGCTCCCTCGGAGAGCGAGAGCTCCGGGTTGGGAATGATGAGTTCCTCGTCGACTTCGAGTTTGGTGCCGATGCCGCTGCAGGCGCTGCAGGCACCGAACGGGTTGTTGAAGGAGAAGGAGCGCGGCTCGATCTCGTCAAGGGCCAGGGGGTGCTCGTTGGGGCACGCGAGGTGTTCGGAGAACGCCCTGATCCTTCCGGGGTCATCTGCCTCGACATCGACGAATTCGGCCAGGACGCGGCCTTCCGCCAGACCAAGCGCGGTCTCGACGGAGTCGGTCAGGCGCTGGTTGATGCCTTCCTTGACCACGAGGCGGTCCACCACCACTTCGATGGTGTGCTTGAACTGCTTGCCCAGCTTCGGCGGATCGCTGAGCTGGACGAGGTCGCCGTCCACGCGCGCCCTCGAGTAGCCCTTGGCGGTCAGTTCCTTGAAGAGATCGACGAATTCGCCCTTGCGTCCGCGGACCACGGGGGCCAGCACCTGGAAGCGCGTGCCGTCCGGCAGCTCGAGCAGCTGGTCCACAATCTGCTGGGGGGTCTGCTTGGTGACTGGCTCGCCGCAGACGGGGCAATGGGGCCGGCCCACACGGGCCCACAGCAGGCGCATGTAGTCATAGATTTCGGTGATGGTACCGACGGTGGAGCGCGGGTTCTTGCTCGTGGACTTCTGGTCGATGGACACAGCGGGTGACAGGCCCTCGATGAAGTCGACATCGGGCTTGTCCACCTGCCCGAGGAACTGCCGGGCGTAGGCGGAGAGCGATTCGACGTAGCGGCGCTGGCCCTCGGCGAAGATGGTGTCGAACGCGAGGGAGGACTTGCCGGAGCCGGACAGGCCCGTGAACACGATCATCGCGTCGCGCGGCAGGTCCAGGTCCACGTTTCGCAGGTTGTGCTCGCGCGCGCCCTTGACGACGAGGCGCGTCATGTCCGGGCGCTTCAGCGCGGGACGGGACGGGACGGGATCATGGACTGCCAGCGGTTCGACGGTGGAGTGGACTTCAACGGCTGGATCTTCAGCTACGGCTTTAGGCACGAATCTAATGCTAATCGAAAACTTCTTCGAAAAACGATTCTGCGCGCCCTCGGCACCGCCCCGATGTGCTAGTGCCGGTCGTAGGCGGCGGCCAGTAACTGCACGGCCTCGGCGAAGCTGGCGCCTTGCGCTTTGGCGGCTGCGGCGAACTCCGCGGCGGCGGCGGACAGGGAACTCCAGGCCTCGTCACGTGCGCAGACCACGGTACCGTTGCGGCCACGTGTCACCACTACCCCGGCGGCCTCCAATTCCTTGTAGGCGCGCGCCACGGTGTGGGGTGCGACGCCTAGTTCACCCGCCAGGCTCCGCACGGGGGGCAGCCTGGTTCCCGGCGCGAGCGTGCCCTTGTCGGCACGTTCAATGACATACAGCCGGAGCTGTTCGAACAGTGGAACGGAGCTGGCCGGGTTGGTCCGCCAGGCGCCCGGGAACCGCTCCCCCGCAGTGTCCGCGGGACTCACAGTTCCGGCTCCGGAACGGCCTGCACTTGTTCGCGGCCGGCGAACTGCGCCTCGTAGAGATCCTTGTAGAGCCCGCTCCCGGCCATCAGCTGCTGATGGGTGCCGTGTTCAACGATCCGTCCATGGTCCATGACGAGAATTAGATCAGCGTCCCGGACGGTGGACAAACGGTGCGCGATCACGAAGCTCGTATGACCTTCGCGCAGCTGGGCCATCGCGTGGCGGATCTGCACTTCGGTGCGGCTGTCCACGGAACTCGTCGCTTCGTCCAGGACCAGGATGCTGCGTCCCGCCAGTTGCGCCCGGGCGATCGAGACGAGCTGCCGCTGCCCGCGGCTCAAGGAGTCGCCGTCGTTGCCGACCAGGGTGTTATATCCCCCGGGCAGCGCCCTGACGAAGTGGTCCACGTGGCTGGCCCGGGCCGCTTGGACGACTTCGGCGTCGGTGGCCCCCGGCCGGCCGTACTCGATGTTCTCCCTGATGCTGCCGGTGAACAGCCACGCGTCCTGCAGGACGGTGCCGAAGGTGGACCGGAGCTCGTCCCGCGGGATGGTGGCGATGTCGGTTGAGTCCACCAGGATCCGCCCGGAGTCGAGTTCGTAGAAGCGCATCAGGAGGTTCACCACCGTCGTCTTACCGGCCCCGGTGTGTCCCACAATGGCCACGGTCTGCCCGGGCTCAACCGTGAAGGAAAGGTCCTTAACCACGGGAATGCCAGGGGTGTAGCCGAAACTGACGTGCTCGAAGCTGACGCGGCCCGCCACCGCGACCGCAGCGGGCGCATTCTGGGCTCCGTCCAGCGCGCGGGATGCGTGCCGCCCGTGGGACTTGCCGGGTGCATGGATCTTATGCATCCCATGCACCGCATGGAGGGAACCTTTGCCGCGAAGCCGGCCGGCGCCGTTGGCCGACGCGCTCGAAGGTGCCAGCGCTGCAGCGTCCGGCGGGATCTCCGGTGCGTCGAGCAGCTCGAAGACCCGCTCCGCCGAGGCCAGGCAGGATTGCAGCAGGGTGAGCATCCCTCCGATCTGCCCCATCGGCTGGCTGAAGAGGCGGGAGAACTGGATGAAGGCCTGGAGGCCGCCGATCGTCATGGCGCCGGCAGTCACTTGGAGCGCACCCACGACGGCCACGGCAATGTAGTTGAGGTTGGCGACAAACACCAACAGCGGCTGCACGATCCCGGACAGGTACTGCGCGCGGGCGCTGGACCGCGTGAGCTGCTCGTTGCAGTCCCGGAAGCTCGCGGCCGACGCCTCCTGACGGCCGAAGGCCTTAACCACTTCATGCCCGGTGAAGAATTCTTCGAGTTGGGCGTGCATGGCGCCCGTGCTGCTCCACTGCGACGTGAAGTGCGGCTGGGAATGCCGGGCCACCAATACTGTGATGGCCGTGGACACCGGCACCGAGAGGACAGCGATCAGCGCCAGCAACGGCGAGAGCCAGAGCATCATGGCGAGTGCGGCGGAAAGCATCAGGATGGACAGGATCATCTGGTTCAGCAGCTGATTGAGGGCCTGGGAGATGTTGTCGACGTCGTTCGTGGCCCGGCTGAGCACCTCGCCGCGGCGCTGCTCCTCGAAATGGCTGGACGGCAGCACATGCAGCTTCTGCTCCACAGCCCCGCGCAGCCCGTAGCTGACGCGCTGCACCGCTGTCGCCGTCAAGGCGCCCTGGATCCAGCTGAACAGCGACGCACCGACGTAAAGGGCGGAGACTGTCAACAGCTGGGATGCCAGTTCGCTTTCGTCGAGGGAGCCACCCACGAAGCCGGCAACCACCACGTCGGTGGCGTCGCCCAGGATTTTCGGAGCCGACACGTTGAGTGTCACGAACGCACAGGTGGCCGCGATGACGCCGGCCATCCGCCATTTCAATGGCCGCAGCAGCCCAAGCAGCCTGGCCGCCGACCGCCACTTGGTGCCCTCCGCGGCTCCGGGACCAGCAGTGGTCCCGATGCCGGAGTCCCGGCCGCGGCTCACGGCGTTTCCTCCAGGACGAGCTGGGACGCAGCAATTTCCCGGTAGCTTGGCGAGGACGCCATGAGTTCGCTGTGCGTGCCCTGGGCGACGAGGCGCCCGTCCTCCAGCACGAGGATCAGTCCGGCATCCGCAACGGTCGCCACCCGTTCGGCGACGATCAGCACGGTGGCAGAACGCAGCAGGGGCTCAATCGCGGTACGGAGCCTGATGTCCGTACCGTAGTCCAGCGCCGAGAAACTGTCATCGAACAGGTAGACCGGGGCATTCTTGAGCAATGCCCGGGCGATGCAAAGGCGCTGCCGTTCGCCGCCGGAGAAGTTCGTGCCGCCCTGGCTCACGTGTGCGTCGAGCCCAAGGGGCAGATCGCGGACGAAGTCGGCGGCCTGGGCGGCCGTCAGTGCCTGCCACAAGTCCGGGTCGCCGGCCGCGGGCGCCCCGACCCGAAGATTCTCCGCGACCGTGCCCGAAAAGAGGTACGCCTGCTGGGGGACCAAGGCGATAAGGTTCCGCAGCGCGTCCAGGGTCATGGCCCGCACGTTGCGGCCGCCGATGCTGATCTCGCCGGCGGTTGCGTCGAGGAACCGGGGCAGCAGGTTCAGGAGTGTCGTCTTGCCGCTGCCGGTCGCCCCGATGATCGCCGTCGTGGTCCCGGGCGCGGCGGTAAACGCTAGACCGTCCAGCACAGGCGCTTCGGCGCCGGGATACGCGAAAGACACGTTCCGGAACTCGACAGCGTTTCCCGCTGGGGTGTCTACCGGTGCGGCTTTTCCTAGTGCAGCGCCGGCGGCCGGGTCCGCGATCGCCGGTTGGGTGTCCAGGACCTCCTGGATCCGTTCCGCGCAAGCGGACGCGCGGGGTGCGGTCATGAAGACGTACATCGCCATCATGATGGCTATCAGGATTTGCAGGATGTAGGCAATGAACGCGGTAAGGGCGCCCAGGCGCATTTCGCCGGAGTCGATCCGGTGGCCGCCGAACCACACCACGCACACGGAGGACAGGTTGACTACGAGCATGATCATCGGCATCATCCCCGCCACCAGCAAAGCGGAATGCAGGTTGTTCCGGGTGAGGTCCTTGTTGGCTTCGTCGAAGCGGCGGATCTCGTGGCCCTGCCGGACGAAGCCGCGGATGACGTTTGCACCGATGATCTGCTCGCGCAGCACCCGGCTGATGCGGTCAAGGAGCGACTGCCCTTCGCGGTAGAGGGGAATCAGGCGGCGCACGATTACGGTCATTATCACCGTAAGGACCGGAATGACCGCGACCACGATCCAGGACAGCGCGGCGTCCTGGTGCACGGCCAGGGCGATGCCGCCGATGAAGATGGCCGGGGCGGCAATCAGCATGGCGAAAACCAGGACGGCGAGGTTTTGGATCTGGACGACGTCGTTCGTGGCCCGGATGACCAGGCTGTGCGCGCCGAAGACGCCGACCTCCTGGGAGGAGAAAGACCGCACCTTCGTGAAGAGTTCCTCGCGCAACTGCCCGCCAATATCCATGGCGACGACGGCGCCCAGGTATCCTGCCGCGATGGCTGTGGCCACCTGCACGGCGGCGATTCCGGCCATCCAGCCGCCGAGGTGCAGGATTTCCCCGGTGTTCCCGGCAATGATCCCGTCGTCAATGATGGCGGCGTTCAGGGTCGGCAGGAGCAGGTTGGCGGTGGTTTGGACGAGCTGCAGCACAACGATGGCCAGCACGCTCCCTTTATGCGCGGACAGCAGCCGCGCCATCAGGCGTATTAGCACCGAACCTCCATTACTAGCCCAGGGCTCGGAATGAAATCAGCCTAACGGCTGCCCCCAGACCGCCACGTCATTGTAAGCCCCATATGGGAGTGCTTCGTGTCATAAGGCTCACCCGCGTTTTTGCGCTACCGCGAACGTGCGCCGGAACGGAAAGACGGTCCCGTGCCGCCCCGCCGGATACACAGTGTCAAGTTGCGCCGAATACTCTGTCTCGAACTCCGCCGCCTCGTCTTCCGGGAGGGCGGCGAGGACTGGCCGGAGCCCCGTGCCGCGGACCCACTCGAGAACGGGACGGGCACCGGGGAGCAGCTGCATGTAGGTGGTCTCCCAAGCGTCGGCGGCGCACCCGGCGTCGAGCATGATCTCCAGGTACTCCGCGGCCTCTCCCACCACGTCATCGTGGCGCAGGACCCCGGCAAGCCGTCCCGCCCAGGCCGGCGACTCGGCCAGCTCCCGCATCAGGGTGTGCGAGGGGGCGTTGAAGTTCCCCGGCACCTGAAGGGCGAACCAAGCCCCGGGTTTGAGTGCATCGAGCCACGCCGGCAACAGCTCGCGGTGGCCGGGCACCCACTGCAGGGCCGCATTGGTGACCACCACGTCCGTGTCCCCGGACGGCAGCCAGTGCTGGATGTCGGCCAGGTCGAAGGACAGATTGGGCACCGCGTCCGCACGGGCCTTGGACTTGGTCAGCATTTCCGGCGAGGAATCCAGGCCCGCTACCTGGGCTCCCGGCCAGCGCTCAGCGAGAGTCGCGGTCAGGTTGCCCGGACCGCAGCCGAGGTCGACGACGTGCCGTGGGGCCTCGGCATGAATCCGACCGGTCAGATCAAAGAAGGGCCGGTCCCGGTAATCCCCGAACTGCACATATTTTTCGGGATCCCACTTCATGTCCACCTCCGGTCCCGGCACTGTTGCACTAACCGAAGCGTAGCCCCGCCCTGATGGCCAGCCAAGGAGGCACGCATCGGGCGCGCGGGGTGGGACGTCCCCGCCGGTGCCGGGGGCATCAGGCGGGCACTAAGCTGGAAGGCGATGAAACTCGCTGATCAGCTCCCTGCCCCGGCCGCCCGAGTTCCCGGCAGGACTGGCCTGGACCCGGACGAGCTCTACACCCGGTTTGTGGAGTGGACTGAGACCCGCGGTCTTGCCCTCTACGCCGCCCAGGACGAAGCGATCATGGAGCTTGCCTCAGGGTCCAATGTCATCCTGGCCACGCCCACGGGCTCGGGTAAGTCACTTGTGGCGATCGCGGCGCACTTCCAGGCCATGGCCCGCGGGCAGCGCAGTTACTACACCGCACCTATCAAGGCCCTCGTCTCGGAGAAGTTCTTCGCCCTCTGCGAGATTTTCGGCGCCGAAAACGTCGGCATGATCACCGGTGACTCCGGCGTCAACCAGGACGCGCCGATCATCTGCTGCACCGCCGAAATCCTGGCCAACAACGCCCTGCGGGAAGGTTCGGCGGCCGAGCTTGGCGCCGTCATCATGGACGAGTTCCACTTCTACTCCGACCCGCAGCGCGGCTGGGCCTGGCAAGTGCCGCTGCTCGAACTGCCGCAGGCCCAGTTCCTGCTGATGTCGGCAACGCTCGGTGACGTCAGCCGCTTCGAGGACGGGATCAGCGCCCTCACCGGCCGTCCGACGACGACCGTCAGTTCCGCGGAACGCCCCATTCCGCTGCACTACTACTACGAACAGACTCCGGTCCACGAGACCCTCGAGGAGCTGCTCGGCACCAAGCAGGTTCCCGTCTACGTGGTGCATTTCAGCCAGGTTGAGGCGATCGACCGGGCACAAAACCTGATGAGCATCAACGTCTGCACCCGCGAGGAGAAGGACAAGATTGCCGAGCTCATCGCCGGGTTCCGCTTCGCCGCCGGCTTCGGCAAAACCCTCAACCGGCTGGTCCGGCACGGGATCGGCGTCCACCACGCCGGCATGCTGCCCAAATACCGCCGGCTTGTCGAGCAGCTCGCCCAGGCCGGCCTGCTGAAGGTCATCTGCGGCACCGACACCCTCGGGGTGGGCATCAACGTGCCCATCCGCACTGTGCTCCTCACCGCCCTGAGCAAGTACGACGGCGTGCGCACCCGGCTGCTGAACTCCCGCGAGTTCCACCAGATCGCCGGGCGCGCCGGACGGGCCGGCTATGACACGGCGGGCACCGTGGTGGTCCAGGCCCCGGAGCATGTGACCGAAAACGTGAAGGCGATGGCCAAGGCCACGGCCAAGTTCGGCGACGACCAGAAAAAGCTGCGCCAGGTGGTCAAGAAAAAGCCTCCGGAAGGCTTCGTGTCCTGGGGCGAACCGACCTACAAGCGGTTGGTGGAGTCTGTTCCGGATCCGCTGACGTCGAGCTTCACCGTGACGCATGCGATGCTGATGAACCTCATGGAACGTCCCGGCGACCCGTTCCAGGCCGCCCGCCGCCTCCTCACCGAAAACCACGAGAGCCGGGTCTCCCAGCTGCGGCTCATGAAGAAGGCCCTGGGCATCTACCGCGAGCTGCTCGCTGCCGGAGTCGTGGAGCGGATCCCGCCCACGGAGCAGGAAGCGGACGGCCGCACCGTCCGGCTCACGGTCCACCTGCAGGCCAACTTCGCTCTCAACCAGCCGCTGTCCCCCTTCGCCCTTGCCGCACTGGAGCTGCTGGACCCGGAGTCGCCGTCGTACGCCCTGGACGTCGTGTCCGTGATCGAGGCGACCCTCGAGAAGCCGCGCCAGATCCTGTCGGCGCAGCAGAAGAAAGCGCGCGGCGAAGCCGTCGCGGCGATGAAGGCCGACGGCATCGAGTACGACCAGCGGATGGCGATGCTTGAGGAAGTCACCTACCCGCAGCCGCTCGCCGAGATCCTCGGCGAAGCGTTCGATGTCTACCGCAAGGCAGCGCCGTGGGTCGGTGACTTTGAACTCGCGCCCAAGTCCGTGGTCCGGGACATGTACGAGCGTGCCATGAACTTCGGCGAATTCGTCCAGTTCTACGGCTTGGCCCGCTCGGAGGGGATCGTGCTGCGCTACCTCGCCGACGGATTCAAGGCGCTCCGCCAGACTGTCCCGCAGGACGCCCTCCGCGAGGACCTCCAGGACCTCATCGCCTGGCTGGGCGAACTGGTCCGCCAGGTGGACTCCAGCCTGCTGGACGAGTGGGAAGAGCTCACCTCCGGCGCCGCGCCCACACCGCACGACGCGCCCCCGCCACCGCCGCCGGCGCTGACCTCCAATCTCCGGGCCTTCCGGGTCATGGTGCGCAATGAGATGTTCCGCCGCGTGGAGCTGTTCGCCGACGAGGCCGCCACCGCGCTGGGCGAGCTCGACGCCGGTTCCGGCTGGGACGCGGACCGTTGGGAGGACGCCCTGGATGACTACTTCGACGAGCACAACGACATCGGCACCGGCCCGGACGCCCGCGGCCCGGCGCTGTTGATCATCACGGAGGAACCCGGGGTGTGGAAGGTCCGGCAAATCTTCGATGACCCGGCCAACCACCATGACTGGGGCATCTCGGCCGAGGTGGATCTTGCGGCCTCGGACGAGGCAGGGAGCGCCGTGGTCCGCGTGACGGACGTCAACCGGCTCTAGCGCGGCGCCTCTGACGAGCCGCGGGACGGGCAGGCGCCGGTGGGCGGCGGGCGCGCCGGCGGGGCGGGCACGCGCCGCGAGTAAACTCGAACAATGAGTGTAATCCGGCCCGCCGCCCCGCATGACGTCCCTGCCATCCTGCAGATGATCCACGACCTCGCCATCTACGAGAAGGAACCGGACGCGGTCCGGAACACTCCGGAGATGCTCACCGAGGCCCTCTTCGGCGAGAACCCGCGGGTGTTCGCCACCATGGCGGAAACCGCAGCCGGCGAGGTCCGGGGCTTCGCCCTCTGGTTCCTGAACTACTCCACCTGGGAAGGGGTCCACGGGATTTACCTGGAGGACCTCTACGTCAGGCCCGAGGCCCGCGGCGAGGGCCACGGCAAGGCCCTGCTGCAGCATCTGGCCGCGACCGCCGTCGACCGCGGCTACGCGCGGGTCGAATGGAGTGTACTGGACTGGAACGAGCCATCCATCAACTTCTACAAGAAGCTGGGGGCCGTCCCGATGGAAGAATGGTCCACCTTCCGCCTCACCGGCGGGGCGCTGGACGCGTTCGGCGGCGCCGGCTCCCAGTCCGCCGCAGGATTCCGGGCCGTCGCAGGATCCCGCGCGGAGGCCGTCCGTGGTTGATCTTCCGCTGACCGGGCTCACGGGAGCCGCCCTCCTGGAGTCCGGATCCGGCGTGCGGCACAGCGTCCGGGCACGCCACACGTACCGGGGAATGCGCACCGCGGAACACTATTTCCAAGTCCCCCTTGACCACTTCGGCGACGCCGGCGGCCGCGCGGAGACCATCACGGTGTTTGCCCGCGAGTACGTGTCCCTAGAGCACAGCGAGGAAGCCGCGGCCACGCTGCCCTGGCTGCTCTACCTGCAGGGCGGCCCCGGCGGCCGCGGCAACCGCTTTCCGTCGTTGGGCGGCTGGAGCAAGGCCGCCGGCCGGGACTTCCGAATCCTCATGCTGGACCAGCGCGGCACCGGCCTTTCCACCGCCATCGACCGGAACACGCTGCCGTTGCGCGGAACGGCGACGGAGCAGGCCCGTTACCTCACGCACTTCCGGGCCGATTCGATCGTCGCCGACGCCGAGGCCATCCGGGCGACGCTCGGCGCGGCCCCGTGGACCGTCTACGGCCAGAGCTACGGCGGATTCTGCGCCCTCAGTTACCTGTCCTTCGCGCCCGAGGGGTTGCGCGAAGTGCTCGTGACCGGCGGTCTCCCCCCGCTGGGCGGTTCCGCGGACCGGGTTTACCGGGCGACGTTCCGGCGGGTCGCGGCCCGGAACGCCGAATACTTCGGCTGGTATCCCGAGGACCGCGCCGCCGTCACCCGCATCGCCCGGCACCTTCGGGACACGGAGGAATACCTGCCCGACGGCGGCCGGCTCACCGTCGAACGGTTCCAGATGGTCGGCTCATTCCTGGGCGGGAACACCCGGGTGGATGCGCTGCACCACCTGCTCGAGGACGCCTTCGTGGCCACTCCGGACGGTGACCGCCTCTCGGACGCCTTCCTGGAGCAGGTGCGGGGCCTCGTCTCCCGGGCCGCGAACCCCTTGTACGCGCTGATGCACGAGTCCATTTACGCGCAGGCCGGAGCCACCGACTGGGCCGCCTGGCGGGTCCTGGCGGAGTTCCCCGAGTTCCGCCCCGACGCCCGGGAACCGCTCCTGACCGGGGAAATGGTCTACCCGTGGTATTTCGAGCAGGACCCCGCCCTGCGGCCGCTGCAGGACGTGGCGCGACTGCTCGCCGAGAAGGATGACTGGGCGCCACTCTACGATCCGGAGCGGCTGGCGCTGAACACCGTGCCCGTCGCGGCAGCCGTGTACACCGACGACATCTACGTGGACCGCGAACTCTCCCTCGAAACAGCGGCGGCCGTCCGGGGCCTGCAGGCGTGGGAGACGGACGAGTTCCACCACGACGGAATCGCGGACGACGGCGAGGCGATCTTCGGCCGCCTGCTCGCAATGGCCCGCTCCTGACCACATAACCGCTGGACATGTCGCCCGCTCACCATTCAACCGCTGGACATGTCCCCCGCTCGCAGCGACCAATGGACTCAGTGCCTTTAGGTCCATCCCAGGGACCCATGAATGGGCATGCCCTCCCGCGGCGGCGCCAAAAAGCTACGGCGCTGAACCCTGTGAGGGTCCAGCGCCGTACCTTTTAGTGCTGCGGCTTAGTGCTGCGGCTGCGTGCTGCCGGGTATCCGGCGGCGGCCGTCAGTCGACGTCGCTCAGGCTCTTGCGGGCGTCTTCCTCCAGCCGGGCATCCAGCTTGGACTTTGACGCCTTGGAGCTGATCAGGCTGGCGATCACTGCGACAACGATGGTGCCCATGATCACGGCGAGGGAGGCGAAGGTCGGGATCTCCGGGGCCCATTCAATGTGCTGGCCGCCGTTGATGAAGGGCAGCTCGTTGACGTGCATGGCGTGCAGGACCAGCTTCACGCCGATAAACGCCAGGATCACGGACAGGGCGTGCTTGAGGTAGATGAGCCGGTTCATGAGCCCGCCCAGCAGGAAGTAGAGCTGGCGGAGGCCCATGAGGGCGAAGATATTCGCGGTGAAGACGATGAAGGCGCTCTGGGTGAGGCCGAAGATCGCCGGGATGGAGTCGACGGCGAAGAGCAGGTCCGTCATGCCGATGGTGACGAAGACGATCAGCATGGGGGTGAACACCTTTTTGCCGTCCACCACGGTGCGGAGTTTGCCTTCGTCGAACTTCTCGGACATCGGCAGGATCCTGCGGATGCGGGCGATCAGCGGGTTTTCCTTGTCCTCTTCATCCTCGCCCTCGTCCTGGGCCTGCTTCCACGCGGTCCAGAGCAGGAACGCACCGAAGATGTAGAAGACCCAGCTGAACTGCTCGATGACGATCGCGCCGAGCATGATGAAGATGCCACGCAGGATGAGGGCAATGATGATGCCCACCATCAGCACTTCCTGCTGGTACTTACGCGGTACCGAGAAGCGGGCCATGATGATGATGAAGACGAAGAGGTTGTCGATGCTGAGGCTGTATTCCGTCACCCAGCCGGCGATGAACTGGCCGCCGAATTCGGGGCCGGTGAACGCGAACATGGCGCCGGCGAAGACCAGGGCCAGAGCTACGTAGAACGTGACCCAAAGTCCGGCCTCCTTCATGGAGGGCTCGTGCGGGCGTTTGAGGACCATCAGCAGGTCTATGGCCAGGATGAGGCCGAGGGCGACAAAGGAGCCGATCTCGAACCAAAGGGGTAGTTCGGGCACGGAGAAACCTTTCGTAGGGTACAACTCAGCGGTGTAAGTCTCTCCGGCAGCCCGCACGATGTGGCTCGGCTGCCCGCTACGCCCGGCGCGGCGTCCGTGCCTCGCGTGTTGACGATCGTAGCGCTTGGGATACTCCCCTACGTCCGTCCGAGTTTACCCTAGGCGTGCCCCGCCGACTGCATCTGCCGCAGTTCCTTCTTCAGTTCGCCCACCTCGTCGCGGAGCCGGGCCGCGAGTTCGAACTGCAGCTCGCCTGCCGCGGCATGCATCTGCTCGGTCAGCTGTTCAATCAGGCCCACCAGGTCTTCCGCAGGCGCTGCGGCGAGCCCGTCCTGCCGGATCGTCGAGGCGCCCTTGCCCTTGCCGCGGGTCTTGCCCGCCGCGGCCAGGAGCTCGCGGGTGTCCGCATCTTCCTTGGCCAGCTGGTCAGTGATGTCGGCGATCTTCTTGCGAAGCGGCTGGGGGTCGATACCGTTTTCGGTGTTGTACGCCACCTGGATGGCGCGGCGGCGGTTTGTCTCGTCGATGGCCTTGGCCATTGAGTCCGTGATGCGGTCCGCGTACATGTGGACCTGTCCGGAGACGTTTCGGGCGGCACGGCCGATGGTCTGGATCAGGGACGTCGCCGAGCGCAGGAAGCCTTCCTTATCGGCGTCGAGGATGCTCACCAGGGACACTTCGGGAAGGTCGAGGCCTTCACGGAGCAGGTTGATGCCCACCAGGACGTCGAAGACGCCCATCCGGAGTTCGCGGAGCAGCTCGACGCGGCGCAGCGTGTCCACGTCCGAGTGCAGGTACTCCACCTTCACGCCGTGGCCCAGGAGGTAGTCGGTGAGGTCCTCGGCCATCCGCTTGGTCAGGGTGGTGACCAGGACGCGTTCGTTCTTCGCTGTGCGGGTGCGGATTTCGCCCAGGAGGTCATCGATCTGGCCCTTGGTGGGCTTGACGATCACCTCGGGGTCGATCAGGCCCGTGGGCCGGATGATCTGCTGGACGGTCCCGTCCGCCCTGTCGAGCTCGAACTTGCCCGGGGTGGCGGACAGGTACACCGTCTGGCCCACGCGGTCCTGGAACTCGTCCCATTTCAGCGGCCGGTTGTCCATGGCCGAGGGCAAGCGGAAACCAAAGTCCACCAGGTTGCGTTTACGGGACATGTCACCCTCGTACATGGCACCGATCTGCGGCACCGTCACGTGGGATTCATCGATCACCAGAAGGAAGTCGTCCGGGAAGTAGTCCAGGAGGCAGTGCGGCGCCGTCCCGCGGGCCCGCCCGTCGATGTGCGCCGAGTAGTTCTCGATGCCGTTGCAGAACCCCATCTGCTGCATCATTTCCAGGTCATACGTGGTGCGCATCCGGAGGCGCTGGGCTTCAACCAGCTTGTTCTGGCTCTCCAGGACCTTCAGCCGGTCAGCGAGCTCGTCTTCGATCCTGGTGATCGCCCGGCTCATGCGTTCCGGACCGGCCACGTAGTGCGAGGCCGGGAAAACATACATCTCGGTCTCGTCCCGGATCACCTCGCCGGTGAGCGGGTGGAGGGTGTAGATGTTCTCGATCTCGTCTCCGAAGAACTCGATCCGGATCGCCAGCTCCTCGTACATCGGAATGATTTCCACGGTGTCGCCGCGGACCCGGAACGTGCCGCGGTGAAAGTCCATGTCATTGCGGGTGTACTGCATGGAGACGAATTTCCGGAGCAGATCATCCCGGTTCATCTCCGCCCCCTTGCGGAGGGTCACCATGCCCAGAATGTACTCTTCCGGGGTGCCCAACCCGTAGATGCAGGACACTGTGGCTACCACGATGACGTCCCGTCGCGTCAGTAGCGCGTTGGTGGCGGAGTGGCGGAGCCGTTCGACTTCCTCGTTGACGGAGGAGTCCTTCTCGATGAAGGTGTCCGTCTGCGCCACATAGGCCTCGGGCTGGTAGTAGTCGTAGTAGGAGACGAAGTATTCGACCGCGTTGTTGGGCAGCAGCTCGCGGAACTCGTTGGCCAGCTGCGCGGCGAGCGTTTTGTTCTGCACCATCACGAGCGTGGGCCGCTGGATCTGCTCGATCAGCCACGCCGTCGTCGCGCTCTTGCCCGTACCGGTGGCACCGAGGAGGACCACGTCCTTTTCGCCGTTCTGGATGCGCTCGGTCAGTTCCGCGATCGCGGCCGGCTGGTCACCGGCCGGCTGGAACTCGCTGATGACCTCGAAGGGCGCCACGACACGGTTAATTTCCTGGGCAAGGCTCATGACTCTAATCTACCGCCGCCCGCCGGCGCCTTCTTCGGATTCAGCTTTGGGCGGTACCCGGGCCGTCGGTGGCGCCCCTGTCCGGGGCGGTCGTGCCGCTGGTAGTGCTGATACCGCCGTCGGTGGCGCCGCCGTCGTCCGCGTACGACGGCGGCTGCCATCCGGTGCGCAGCACCCAGTCGTCCATCCGCGGGGCGGCGTAGTCCGTGAACCAGGCCTCCTTGTCCGCCGCGTACCCCGCGGTGGACTTGTCCACCCCGTGGAGGCCCGCCGCGCGGCCCTTCTCCGCCACATAGTCCGTGCGTGCGCCCTCGTCGGAGCGGAGCCAGTCCCGGAAGCACAGCGCGTACCGCCACCCCGGGGATCCCGCGGCGCGGATGTGCACGTTCACGGGACGGCCGGGATCGGCGTTGCCGTGCAGGCGCTTGCCCCAATCGGCGGGGTCCGGGTGCGAAGGTTTGGGCTTGTCGGAGATGATGCCGGGCCAGCGCGGGAAGCCAGAACCGGCCAGCAGCGGCGCAATCCGGTCGGCGGCGTCGAGGTCGCGGACGCTCAGCTGGAGGTCGATCACGTCCTTGGCGTCAAGACCCGGGACGGCCGTGGACCCGATGTGGTCCACGGCCAGGACGTCCTGCGCAACTGCGGTCCGCAGCCGGGCGATGATCCGGCCGGCCTGGGCCGGCCAGGCAGGGTCCGCCGTCGTCAGGACGGGGCCTTCCGTCCGCGGTGCAATCCGTTGTTCCTTGAGGTTCTGCGCGAACGGCGCCAGCCGCTCCTCCCACAGCGCGTCCACCGCGTGCCGGAGTCGCTCCGGGGCGCCCGAGTTGTCCAGCACGACGTCGGCGGCGGCCAGCCGGTCCACGCGGCTCGCCTGGGCATTCATTCGCGCGTGCGCCTCGTCGGCGCTCATGTTGCGGTGCTCGGCCATCCGCCGGACCCGCACGTCGTCCGGCGCATCCACCACAATCACCAGGTGGAAGTTCTTCCCCTGTCCGGTCTCCACCAGCAGCGGGATGTCTTGGACGACGACGGCGCCTGCCGGGGCGGCGGCAACCAGCCCCGCGGCGCGCTCCCGCACCAGGGGATGGATGATGCCGTTGAGCGCGGCGAGGCGTTCCGGGTTGCCGAACACCAGGGCGCCCAGGCCGGGCCGGTTCAGCCGCCCGTCGGGCGTCAGGACCGCGGCGCCGAAGGTGTCGACCACCTGGGCCAGCCCCGGGGTTCCCGGCTCCACAACCTCCCGGGCCAGTGCGTCGGCGTCGACAAGCACCGCGCCGAGCTCGCGCAGGCGCGCGGCAACCATTGACTTCCCCGCGGCGATCCCGCCGGTCAACCCAATCTTCAACACCCCACCAGACTAAACTGAACCGGTGGCAGACGAGGCGGATTCCCCCGAGAGCAGGACTTCCGTCTACACGACCCTCGCTGCAGGGCCCGGGTTCCGTTCCGAAATCGAGGTCAAGCGATCCCGTTTCATCACCGTCCTGGCCCGTACGCCGGACGAGGAGGCGGCCCGGGCCGTCCTGGCGGGTCTGCGCAAAAAATTCCATGATGCCCGGCACCACTGCTCCGCGTTCATCCTGGGTCCCGACCGGGACGTGCAGCGCTCCAACGACGACGGCGAACCGTCCGGAACGGCTGGCATCCCCATGCTCGAGGCGCTCCTAAAGCGCGAGACCGCGCCCGGCGTCGCCGACCTCAGCGACGTCTCCGCCGTCGTGGTGCGGTATTTCGGCGGCATTCTGCTGGGCGCAGGCGGGCTGGTGCGCGCCTATTCAGAATCGGTGTCCGCGGCGTTGGAGCTCGCGCCCCTCGTGCGCCGCAGTCGGTTCCGGATCTGCGCGGTGCCGGTGCAGCATGCCGCGGCCGGGCGGCTCGAGAACGACCTACGCGCCGCGGGCTACGTCATGGCCGAGACCCGTTACGAGGCGCAGACCAC
>DATIMB010000046.1:0-2028 GCA_035475875.1 Micrococcaceae bacterium | reverse complement strand
TCCTTTTGTTCCCGCGCTCCTGGGCCAGCTGACCACCTTGCTGTACGCGATGCGGCGGGAGACATCCGCGTTCCCGGATGTCCAGCAGCACGCCATTCACCACCACAAACTGGTCCTCGCGGCCATCGCCTCGGGGGAGCCCGTTGCTGCCCGTGCCGCCATGGACGCCCACATCACCCAAACCTTCGAGGACTTTGAGCATCACCTTGCCTCCGAAGCGCACGACGCCGCGGTTTAGCCTGGCCCCCCGCCTTTGACTGCGGAACCCTTGACTGGCCCGGTGCGCCGAACTAGCATCGTTCCATAGACATCAGACATCTGATATGACAAACCCTTCACCACCTCTTCCCATCCAGGAGATGCATCATGGCCGAACCCACTCCGTTTCCGGCAGAAAAGACAGCAGTGCTGACCGGCGCTGCTTCCCCGCGAGGCATCGGGCGCGCCGCTGCCCGCCGGCTCGCAGGGCAGGGCTGGTCAATCGCCATCCTGGATCTGGACTCAGGCGAGGCCCAGGCGGCGGCTGCGGAGATCGGAGCGGAAAGCGGGGTCAAGGCAATTGGTCTGGGCACCGATGTTTCGGACGCCGGTTCCGTGGAGCGGGCCATTGCCGAGGTTGAGCGGACGCTCCCGCCGATTGTGGGACTGGCCAACCTGGCCGGAATCAGTTCGCCCACGCCGTTCATGGAGACCACGGCTGCCGAATGGGACAAGGTCTTCGCCGTCAATATGCGCGGTACGTTCCTGGTCACGCAGCAGGTGCTAAAGGGGATGATTGAGCGGCGGGTTGGACGGATCGTGAGCGTATCCTCCATCTCGGCCCAGCGCGGTGGCGGGACCTACTCCAAGGTGGCCTACAGCGCCTCGAAGGCCGCTATCCTGGGCTTTACCCGTGCCGTGGCGCGGGAGGTGGGGGAATTCGGCATCACGGTCAACGCCGTCGCGCCCGGGCCCATTGATACGGACATCATGGGCGGGACGCTGACCGCGGAACGGAAGACGCTGATGTCTGAAGGCATCATGATGGGCCGCGTCGGAACCCGCGACGAAGTGGGTGCACTGATCGCCTTCCTGCTCAGCGAGGACGCCGGCTACATCACAGCGGCAACCTATGACATTAACGGCGGCCTGCAGGTCTCCTGACCGCAACCGGGCAGCAGCCGGAAGGGACAATGGTGAGCACGACATGAATTCCAGTACGGGTCAAGGGGACGCGAGCCTGGCCCCCGAAAGTGGGCCGCCTACGGGGCCGGCCATACGGGAAATTCCGGATGCCCGGGCGCGCATCCGCGCCGGCAGGGCGGCAGTAGGCGGCCGAATTGCCGTGCTCGACGACGACCCCACGGGTTCGCAGTCGGTGTACGGCGTTTCGGTGGTCACCGTCCTGGAAGCGGCGGAGTATGAGGCTGCCCTAACCGAGCCCGGCTCCACCTGTTTCATCCTGACCAATACGCGCAGCCTGGATCAGGACGATGCCGTTGCCCTGAATACGGAAGCCGGCAGGGCACTCTTCGAGCTGGAGCGGAGGCTTTCGGCGCCGCTGGATATCATCAGCCGGAGCGATTCAACGCTGCGGGGGCACGTCGTCGCGGAGGTGCGGGCCCTTGACAAGGTGCGCCGTGAGGTCCTGGGGCGCGGTTTCGATGGGGTATTGCTGGTTCCTTCGTTCTTTGAGGCCGGACGTTTCACCGCGGGGGACATCCACTGGGCCATGGTGGACGGGAAGCCGGAGCCGGTAGGGAAGACGGAATTCGCCAGGGACGCCACCTTTGGCTATGCATCGTCGGACCTCAAGGACTTCATCTCGGAGAAGAGCGCTGGAACCATTACTGCCGGAAATGTGCTCAGCCTAGGTCTGGACGATATCCGAACCGGCGGCGTGGACCGTGTGGCAGAGATCCTCCGGTCCGCCAGCGACCTGCAGTTCATCGCCGTGAATGCAACGGAATATGCGGACCTGGAGATTGTGGTGCTGGGCCTGGCCGAGGTCCAGAAAGAGGGCAAGCGCTACCTGTACCGCACGGGTCC
>DATIMB010000045.1:0-7238 GCA_035475875.1 Micrococcaceae bacterium | reverse complement strand
ATAGCGGTCAGCGTGGCCGCCCATCTGCTCATGTCCTTCGAAGCCGCTTTGCCGGCGGAAGGTCAGGCTGCCGCCGTCGCCCAGTCCGCCGGAAGCCGCGCTTCGGCCGCTTCCAATGCGTTGGCCGTTTCCGCTAGCGTCGCGCGTCCGCCACGAACGGCAAGCCGAGGTCCAGCAGGACCTGATCCGCGGTGATAAAAGTGCGTGCGGTGATCCCGGCCTGGGCCAGCAGGAGCTGATCGAACGGGTCATGGCCTATCAGCGCGGGGAACTGCGCGATAGCCCTCGTATGCTCGCCCTCTACGGAAAGTTCGCTCAGACCAGTTGAATGCAGGCCGGCATCAAAGGCATCCGGAAGTGTAATCTTGCCCAGCATGGACTTGATCGTGACTTCCCAGAGGGAAGCGGCCGAATAACTGACCGTACCGCTGCTGGTAATCAACCCGCGGCTCAGCGGGCCGAGTCGCGGATTGTCCTCCAAGTGCCACAACAGCACATGAGTGTCCAACAGGAGGCCTCCCGAGCCGGACCTAGTCATTGCCATAGAACATCTTCCTGATGGTCGCATCCGCATCGTCGAAGGTCTCATCGTCGTACACGAGTTGTCCCTTGAGGGTGCCGAAAACGATCCGCGGCTCATGGTGCACCACCAGATCCACCACCGGTCTACCTGCCTTTGCAATGGTCACCGATTTACCCGAGAGGACCTCTTCAATCAGTCGGGACAGATGCGTCTTCGCTTCGTGGATGTTCACTGTGACGTTCATGATGTTAGTTTACTTAGCTAAGCTGGACTAAGCCTAAGTAGACCGAAGCAGGTCTAGCTTCGCTCCGGACAGCCTCCTTCGGCCACCGGTGCTCAAGTGCGCGATACTTAACCGATGCGATCACCCCAGCAGCCCCGGCCCCGAAAAGTCATCCTGCTCGGCTCAACCGGCTCCATCGGCACCCAGGCGCTCGACGTCGTCGAGCGTGCCCGGCTGGACGACGGCACGCCCCGTTTTGAGGTCATCGCGCTGAGCGCCGGCGGCGGGAACCTGGAGCTGCTGGCCCGCCAGGCCGTGCACACCCGCGCCAAGGCGGTGGGCATGGCCGGCGGCAACGCGGCGGAGCTGCGGGAGATGATCGACGACGGCGCCAGGACCGCGGGGCTGACGGGGTACCGCCCGGAGATTATCAGCGGACCGGAGGCCTCCAGCAGGATTGCAGGCTGGACGGGCGCCGAGCACGACGGCGGTCTCGACGCACGGGCCGACGTGGTGCTCAACGGGATCACCGGCTCGATCGGCCTCGCGCCCACCTTGGCGGCACTCGAGTCCGGTGCAACGCTGGCGCTGGCCAACAAGGAGTCGCTGATTGTCGGCGGCCAGCTGGTCAAGGACGCCGCACGCCCCGGACAGCTGGTGCCGGTGGACTCGGAGCATTCCGCGCTGGCGCAATGCCTGCGTTCAGGCAGCGGCAGCGAAGTGGAGCGGCTGATCCTGACGGCCTCCGGCGGACCGTTCCGCGGCCTGGGCCGGGAGCAGTTGCGGCACGTCACCCCCGCGCAGGCGCTGGAGCATCCGACCTGGGCGATGGGGCCGATGGTCACCACCAACTCGGCCACCATGGTGAATAAGGGTCTGGAGGTCATCGAGGCGCACCTGCTCTTCGACGTGCCGCTGGAGCGGATCGACGTCGTCGTGCATCCGCAGTCGGTGGTGCACTCCATGGTGCAGTTCGTGGACGGCGCGACGCTGGCGCAGTGTTCACCGCCGGACATGCGCCTGCCCATTGCGCTGGGCCTGGGCTGGCCGGACCGCGTCCCGCAGGCGGCCCCCGCCTGCGATTGGACCAAGGCGACCAGCTGGAGTTTTGAGCCGCTCGACGCAAAGGCCTTCCCCGCCGTCGGACTGGCCAAGGAGGCCGCCAGGAAGGGGAGCACCTTCCCTGCCGTCTACAACGCCGCCAACGAGGAAGCCGTGTACGCCTTCCATTCCGGCAGGATCGGCTTCCTGGACATCGTGGACACCATCGAAGCGGTCCTCAGCGAGCATTCAGGCGACACCCAGCTTTCCATCGCCTCGGTGTTGGATGCTGAGAAGTGGGCACGCGCCCGGACCAACGAACGTTTAGCCCTTATCAGCCAATAAGCGACGACAGCCAATAGGCGACGACAGCCAATAGGCCTACCAACCAGTGGCCAACGGAAAGAACCAGTGGCCAACGGAAAGAATATTGTGACAGTTCTGCTCTTCATCCTGGGTGTGCTTTTCGTGGCAGTGGGCATCGCCGTGTCCATCGCGCTGCACGAGATCGGCCACCTGCTGCCCGCCAAGCTCTTCAACGTGCGGGTGACCAAGTACATGATCGGCTTCGGCCCGACCATTTGGTCCAAGCGGAAGGGTGAGACAGAGTACGGCTTCAAGGCCATTCCCGCCGGGGGCTTCGTCTCGATGATCGGGATGTACCCGCCCAACAGCACCGACGGCTCGGTCCGGCCCTCCAGCACCGGCATGTTCCAGACGCTGGCCACCGAGGCGCGCAGCCTGGCGCATGAGGAAGTGGGCCCTGGCGATGAGCACCGGGTGTTCTACCGGCTGCCGGTCTGGAAGAAGATCATCATCATGCTGGGCGGGCCGTTCATGAACCTGCTGATCGGCGTGGTGCTTACCGGCGTGCTGCTGATGGGCTTCGGCACCCCCCAGCCGACGACGACGATAGCGGATGTGAGCGCCTGCCAGGTTAAGTACGGCGACCCAGCGCCGACGGACCTGAGCACCTGTGCCAAGACCCCCGCAGCGGCCGCGGGCCTGAAGCCAGGGGATGTGATCACCGGGTTTGACGGCAAACAGGTGACGGACTGGAACCAGCTGACCAGCTGGATCCGGGCCTCGGCCGGCAAGCAGGTTCCGATCACCATCAAGCGCGGCGATGCGGTGCTGACCAAGACCATCACCCCGGTGCTCACCGCCCGGCCAGTGCTGGACCAGAACGGGCAGACTGTGCTGGATGCGAAGGGCGCGGCCGTGACCCAGCCGGTCGGGTTTGTGGGCGTGGGCTCGACCTCCGCGATGGTGCCGCAGCCGGCGGCGGCGGTGCTGCCCGCGGTGGGGGACAGCATCGCGAAGATTTCCGGCGTTGTGTTCCACCTGCCGCAGAAGGTGGCGGCGGTGGGGCAGGCAGCCTTCAGCAGCGCCCCGCGCGACCCCAACGGTCCCATCTCCGTGGTGGGCGTGGGGCGGGTGGCCGGCGAGGTGGCGGCCATGGACCAGGTGCCGCTGAGCGCCCGCATCGCCACCCTGGTCGGCCTGGTGGGCGGGGTGAACCTGGCGCTGTGCATCTTCAACCTGATCCCGCTGCTGCCGCTCGACGGCGGCCACGTGGCCGGCGCACTGTACGAGGCCGGCCGACGGCGCGTGGCCAAGTTGTTCGGACGGAAAGATCCGGGGCCGTTCGACATAGCCAAACTGCTTCCGGTGACCTATGTTGTGGCCTCGCTGCTGATGGTGATGGGTGCGCTGCTGATGTATGCGGACATCGTGAAGCCGATCAACATCTTTGGCTGACCCCGTGGGCCCACAGCTGCCCGAATCCGTCTGTATTCGCGGCTACAACTGCTCGGCCGTCCACAACTGCCCGGCTTTTGAGGAAACCTGCCAAAAAACGCGGCGTGTCCGCTGGATTCCCGGAGTGTCGCCCCAAAACCTGGGCAGTTGTCAGGGCCTGCCCGCCCAAACTAAGTGAGTTAACCGGATCGGCCCGTCAGGGCAGTTGATTAAGCCCAGGTGACGGGGCCGGTTAGCAACATTAACAGGTTGATGTCCTTCAATAAACTGAAAATGGTTGATTTCTGAATATCAACCAAGTACGGTTCAATACTATGTTCGTTCTGACGATGGACCAGCGTGGCAGCCGCAAGGACCAGGACCGCGTCCCGGCCTTGCTGGACAGCCTGCGCGCAGTACCTGCATTGCTGCCCTTCGAGCGTTCCGTGGGAGACGAGGTCCAGGGGGTGCTTACGGATGCGGACGCCGTCGTGGATGTTGTCCTCGATGTGCTGCGGCGCGGTGGCTGGTACATCGGCATCGGCGCCGGAGCAGTCCAGGAACCGTTGCCCCGCAGTCCCCGCGAAGCCGGAGGGCCGGCGTTTGTCGCCGCTCGGAAAGCGGTGGAACGCGCCAAGAAATCGGGGGAGCGGGTGCCCCTTTGTGTCCGGCCGGATCCGGCTATGGGTAGCGAGGCCGCAGGTCATGCGGCCGCTGCAGAGGCCGTGCTTGCCCTGCTTGGCCGGCTGGTCCGGAACAGGACCGACGCGGAATGGCGGGTCCTGGACCTGCTGCAGCCCGGCGCCCGGGGTCAGCAGGTGGAGGTTGCCGCGCGGCTCGGAGTCAGTCCGCAAGCGGTCAGCAAGGCGGTGTTCCGCTCCGGCTGGCAGGAGGAACAGGGTGGCCGGGCCGCGGCCGCCATCCTGTTGAAGCTGGCTGACGAGTAGCCCAGCCGGCCCGCCGCGCCTTGTCCGCCCGGACGGAGCCGCCTAGGGTTATCAGTAGGCTTCCTATTTCCTCCTGCAGGTCACGATTGGACCATGTCAAGCAGGCTGGCATTCGGGTAGGGGCCGTGATGGGAAAACGCCGTGATGGGAGAACACTGTGAGCACTGACCAATACACCTTCCAGGATCCTAAGACCCGCTTCCCTTCGATCAGCCCGCCCAAGCAGGACCAGCCCGAACCCGGCCTGGACCAGAAGCTGGAGCCGCAGACGGATCGCGGACAGGAGTCCTACCGCGGCACCGGACGGCTCCAGGGGCGTAAGGCCCTGATCACCGGTTCCGATTCCGGTATCGGGGCGGCCGTTGCCATCGCCTTCGCCCGGGAGGGCGCCGACGTGGCGTTGTCCTATCTCCCCGTGGAAGAACCCGACGCACAGGAAATCGTGCGGCTGATCGAGGAATGCGGGCGGAAAGCCGTCGCCCTTCCCGGTGACATCAGCAGTTCGGCTGCCTGCCGGGAACTGGTGCAAAAAGCGGTGGATGGACTCGGCGGACTGGACATCCTGGTCAGCAACGCCGGCAAACAGATCGCCTGCGAGAAGCTGGAGGACCTGAGCGACGAGCAGTTCGACCAGACCTTTAAAACCAACGTCTATCCGCTGTTCTGGATCACCAAGGCGGCGCTGCCGCATATGTCCCCCGGCTCGTCCATCATCGCCACCACCTCGGTGAACGCCTATATGCCGTCCCCGGACCTGATCGACTACGCCATGACAAAGGCCGCCATCAACAATTTCGCCAAGGGGATGGCCCAGCAATTGGCGCCCCGCGGCATCCGCATCAACGCCGTTGCCCCCGGGCCATTCTGGACGCCGTTGCAGGTTTCCGACGGCCAGCCCAAGGACAAACTGCCCGAGTTCGGCAAGTCGACCCCGCTGGGACGGGCCGGACAGCCCACCGAGCTGGCGCCGGCCTATGTCTTCCTTGCCTCCTCCGAATCCAGCTACGTCATGGGCGAGACTCTCAACGTCAACGGCGGGATGCCCACCCCCTGATCCGCAGGCCCTGCGGGTCCCACCCGTCCTTGTCAGTGCCCGCCGCTAGGCTGGGACCAGAGGAGCAAAGGGGTGTGGTGGAATGCAGGCACTGTGGATTGTGCTCACTATCCTGACGGCGGCAGTGGCGGGGTGGCCGGTGACCGCAGGGATACTGCGGCTGGCCAAAACCGCGGACGTGCGGGAAGCTGCCGGCGCCATCAGTGGCACCACTGACGGCGGCGCGGCCATCGTCAGTGGCGTGCATGAGCACGCTGGAGCCCTTCAATCGGCCGCGCTTGGGCCGGTTCACGGATATCCGGCTCCGGACGCATCCCTGGAGGCAGCACCCGCGCCGGTGCCCAGTGGCACCTCGGAACTGACCAATCCCACCGTGCTCCGCGGCGGACTGGTCATCGGCATTCTGGAGCGGACCGCCGTCGTCGTCGCCATCCTGGCAGACCAGCCGGTGGCCATTGCGTACATCGTGGCCATCAAGGGACTGGGACGATACCCCGAGCTCAAGCAGACCCCTGCCGCCAGTGAACGGTTCATCATCGGCACGCTGGGCTCGATGCTCTGGGCGGCGGGCCTGGCCACCCTGGCCAAATGGCTGCTGCTGCGTTAACGGCCGTCCGCAGGCGGATAAGGTGGGTTCATGAGTGTTTTTGCCGTTGAATACGTATATGACCCGCAGAGTGCCGATGTCCGCGACGAGCACCGGCCGGCGCACCGCGCCTGGTTGGCTTCGCTGGTCCAGGAGGGCCGGGTGCTGGCTTCCGGTCCGTTTGGCGATGGCACAGGTGCCCTGCTGATCTTCAAGACCGAGGATGAAACTGCGCTGAACCAGCTGCTGACCGAAGATCCGTACAACGCCGCCGGTGGGATCGCTGGCCTGAAGACCATAGCCTGGAACCCGGTGATCGGCGAACTGAGCAGCCACGCGGATTAGGTCAGGGGGGTGTGGCCAAAGTCGTATGACCGTCAGCCCGCCCGGAGCCTACAATTGGAGGGGACTGTCCGGCCGGCGCAAGTGCGGCCACAGTCCCGAAAGCCGCAGGCGCGCCGGAACCGGAAGGTTCCTACCGGCCGCCACAGCAACAAGGAGCATATTTTGACCTCGGTCAGCCTGGGAATGCCGGAAGCACCACCGCCCGTCCTCGCCCCCCGGCGCAAGACGCGGCAGATCAGGGTGGGCTCGGTGGGTGTCGGTTCCGATTCGCCCATCAGCGTCCAGTCCATGACGACGACGCCGACCACGGACATCAACGCCACGCTCCAGCAGATCGCGGAACTGACCGCCTCCGGCTGCGATATCGTCCGCGTCGCCTGTCCCTCGGCCGATGACGCCGAGGCCCTGCCGATCATCGCCAAGAAGTCGCAGATTCCGGTCATCGCGGATATCCACTTCCAGCCCAAATACGTCTTCGCCGCGATCGAGGCCGGCTGCGCCGGCGTCCGCGTCAACCCCGGCAACATCCGCAAATTCGACGACCAGGTCAAGCAAATCGCCCAGGCAGCCAAGGATCACGGCACCTCCATCCGGATCGGCGTCAACGCCGGATCGCTTGATCCCCGGCTGCTGCAGAAGTACGGCAAGGCCACACCGGAAGCGCTGGTGGAGTCCGCCGTCTGGGAGGCGTCCCTGTTCGAGGAACACGACTTCCACGACTTCAAAATCTCCGTCAAGCACAATGACCCCGTGGTCATGGTGCGCGCCTATGAGCTGCT
>DATIMB010000044.1:0-5672 GCA_035475875.1 Micrococcaceae bacterium | reverse complement strand
CATGATCAGGAACAGCACGAACATGGCCAGCAGGGCTATCCAGGCGCCCTGTTCGAACTTGGTGATCAGGACGATGATCAGCACGGTCAGGGTCATCAGGAAACCCATGCTGTTGATGACCCGGGAGCGGATCATGCGCAGACGCGTCAACCTGTCCTTAACTACCCGAAGTTCCCGGGTCCAGTGCCGGATCATGCCCAACTGGCTGGAGGTGAAGGAAATGAAAACACCCACGATGTAGAGCTGGATCAGCTTGGTGACGTCGGCGTTGAAGGCGATGATCAGCACCAGCGAGCCCGCGGCCAGGGCCAGAACGCCGTTGCTGAAGGCCAGCCTGTCACCGCGGGTGCGCAGCTGGCGCGGCAGGTAGCCGTCCTGGGCCAGGATGGAGGCCAGCACCGGGAAGCCGTTAAAGGCCGTGTTGCTGGCGAAGACCAGGATGACGCCCGTGGCGGCGACGATCAGGATAAAGGGGATGGAGCCGGCGCCAAAGACGGTGCCGGCAATCTGGCTGATGGTGGGGTTCTGCACGTAGCCGGCCGGCAGCGGGTGGCCGTTCAGCAGGAATTGGCTGGCAGGGTCCTGGACCATTTGCACGCCGGTGGCGCGGGCCAGGTAGAGGATGCCGGCGATCATGGCGGCGGCAATGGCGCCCAGCAGCAGCAGCGTGGTGGCGGCGTTCTTGCTTTTGGGCTTCTTGAAGTTCGGCACGCCGTTGCTGATGGCCTCAACACCCGTCAGCGCTGCGGCCCCGGAGGAGAAGGCCCGCAGAAGCAGGAAGCCGCCGGCCAATCCCACCAGCCCGTTTTCGAATCCCGCCTCCGGGACAATCTGGAAGGCGGCGGAAGGTGCCTTGCCCAGATTTCCGGTCACCGCCTCGACCAGACCGGTGATCGTCATGCCCAGGATGCAAAAGATGAAGATGTAGGTGGGAACGGCAAAAACTGAGCCGGCTTCCTTAATGCCGCGCAGGTTCACCAGGGCCAGCACCACCACGCCGATCACCGCGATCAGGGCCTGGGTTCCATGCATTCCGGGAACGGCGGTGGCCAGGTAGTTGGCGGCCGAGGACATGGAGACCGCCACGGTGAGCACGTAGTCCACCATGAGTGCGGAGGCGACCGTAAGTCCGGCCGAGCGGCCCAGGTTGGTCGTGGCGATTTCGTAGTCGCCGCCGCCGGAGGGGTAGGCATGCACGTTCTGCCGGTAGGAGGCCACCACCGTCAGCAGCACGATCATCACAGCGATGCCCACCCACGGGGCCATGGTCACGGCGGCGGCGCCCGCCAGCGCCAGGGTCAGCAGGATTTCGTCGGGGGCGTAGGCCACGGAAGAGAGGGCGTCGGAGGCAAAAACCGGCAGTGCGATCCGCTTGGGAAGGAGGGTATGGGCCAGACTGTCGTTCCGGAACGGACGACCGACCAGGACGCGTTTGATCGCGTTGAAAAAAGTCAGCACGCGGGTAACGCTAGTCGTTCCCCGGACCAATGTCATGGCGGCTCCCAGCAGTTACGCCGGAGTCCCGCGGTACCCCCACTTCGGCCCAGGTCCGGCGTCGGCCCCGCCCAGGTCCGGCCCAGGCCCGGTACTGGGTCCGGTTCCGGCCCGGGCCAGGTTTGGCCCCTGCCGCACCGACAGCAGATAATGTCCAAGGTGGCGCGGCGCTTAGGCACGCGACGCCGGGGATGCACAAGCGAGAATCAATAGGTACGCGCCCGCGGGTACCGGAAGCCAAAGGAGCAGCGGTGGCGCATTTTGTGATCATGGGTTGCGGACGTGTCGGCGCTACTTTGGCCCACACCCTCGAGGATGCCGGGCACTCGGTGGCCATCATCGACCAGGACGACCGGGCGTTCCGCCGGCTGCGGACGGGCTTCTCCGGCCGCAAGGTCACGGGCGTCGGCTTTGACCGGGAGACGCTCAAGCAGGCGGACATTGAGGAGGCCTACGCCTTCGCCGCGGTGTCCAGCGGGGACAACTCCAACGTGCTGGCCACCCGGGTGGCCCGCGAGACGTTCCACGTGGAGCACGTGGTAGCCCGCATCTACGACCCGGGCCGCGCCGAAATCTACCAGCGGCTGGGTATTCCCACGGTGGCGGCGGTGCGCTGGAGCGCCGACCAGGTGCTGCGCCGGATTCTGCCGGAGGCCAGCATTAGCGGGGACTTCCGCGAGCCCTCCGGCCGGCTGATCCTGACCGAGGTGGCCCTGCATCCGGGCTGGATCGGCCGCCATGTGCTGGACATCGAGAAGGCCTCCCGGGCCCGGGTGGCCTACCTGACCCGTTTCGGCGAGGGGATGTTGCCCTCTGAAAACACCAGCTACCAGCAGGGCGACACGGTCCACGTGGTGCTGCCGGTGGCCGAAAGTTCCGAAATCAACCGCGTTCTGGCCACGGCCCCAGCCAAGGAGTCCGAGTGAAAGTCGTTATTGTCGGTGCCGGCAGCGTGGGGTCCTCGATTGCCCGCGAACTGCTCTCGCACGGCCACGAAATCCTGCTCATCGATCCGAAGCCGGAGGTGATCGGGCGCAGCGGTCTGCGCGGGGCACGCTGGCTGGTGGGAGACGCATGCGAGCTGAGCACGCTTAAAGAGGCACGGCTGGACGAGGCAGAGGTGGTGGTCTCGGCCAGCGGTGACGACAAGGTCAATCTGGTGGTCTCGCTGCTGGCCAAGACCGAGTTCGGCGTGGGCCGCACCGTGGGCCGGGTCAACAATCCAAAGAACGACTGGATGTTCGACGACTCCTGGGGCGTGGATGTGGCGGTGAATACTCCCCAGCTGATGACGGCGCTGGTGGAGGAGGCGGTGGAGATCGGCGACCTGGTACGCCTGCTCACGCTGCAGACCGGGGTCTCCTCGCTGGTGGAATTCACCGTGCCCAGCGATTCGCACGTGATCGGCAGCATGGTCGGGTCCATCAGCTGGCCCACGGATTCGGCCCTGGTGGCGATCCTGCGGGATGAGGCGCCCATCACGCCCAGCAATGACGACGTCATCGACAGCGGCGATGAGTTGTTCTTCGTCACCACCATCGCCGCAGAGAACGAGCTTAGGGCGCTGCTGTCCCCGAAGAAGGTCCTGTAGCGGAGGGTCCCGCCCCCGGGACGCCGGTGTCGGAAGGTCCAGCGCCGAGTGCGCCGGTGTCGGGGGCGACGGCGTCAGCGGTACCGGGGGCGACGGCGGCAGGGGCGTCAGTGGCACCGGCGGGGGCGACGGCGGCGGGCCGGCTGATCACCCAGGCCAGCCACAGTGCCAGCGCGTATAGCGGAACACCCATCAGCAGCCGGGTAATCCCCAGGGCGACGACGTTGTCCGCAAAATACAGTGGCAGCTGGACGGCCAGCCGGAGCGCGAACAGGGCCAGGATGATCCACGATCCGATCAGGTACGCCCGCAGCCGCAGGGGATGGCTGCGCCATTCCACGTTTTCGCCGCGGATGAAACCGAAAACGACTCCGGCGACAGGCCACCGGGCCAGGATGGAGCCGAGCACCACCACGATGGACACCACGTTGATCCAGAATCCGGGCACATAGTAGTCAAGCGCCCTACCGGTCGTGTCGGAAAACCAGGCGCAGATGCCGACGCCGACCAAGCCGGAAAACGCCTGCACCACGCTCTGCCGCTGAACCAGGCGCCAGATCGTGAAGACTGCCGCGACCGCAACAGCCCCGACCAACGCCACGGGCAGGCTCCGGACAATAACAAAAACGGCCAGGAAAACGAACCCCGGCAGCAGGCTCTCGGCCAGTCCCCTGGTCCCGCCCACGGCCTTCATCAGGTCGATGTGGCCGCGCTCGTTGCGGGTAATGCCGGAGGAAGCGGCGTAGGCCTGGGCCACCGAGGCCAGGGTGGGCGGGGTCTTGGACTCTTCAGGCTTGTTCAACTAGCTCTCCTGCCTGCCGATGATCTCGTAGCGGGGATTGAAAATGGTCGGCAGGCCGTCCCGGACGGCAACCATCCCCTCAAACCGCAGCTGGGTACCGGCAGAAATGCCGGGCACCCGCCGTCGGCCCATCCAGATCAGCCGCACCCGGTGGTTCAGCTTGGGCCCCTGCGTCCGGACGGCGCGTGCGCCGCGCTCCCCCGGGGCCAGGGCATGCCTGTCCACATCGGTGACGATGGCGGAGAACTGGGGTGCCTCGCTGGGCGGCAACACCGTCACGGAATCGATGAAGCCGCCGCACACGGCCCGGCCACGCTGGGGCAGCTTGCAAATGGCCGTCATCTCGGGCCAGTCCCCGGGCGCCTGGTTAATCAAGGAAATCAGCCAATCTGGGTTATTTCCGGTCCGCGCCGGAACGGTTCGTACGCCTGGCCCTCGGCCGGGTGGTCTGCGGGGACATGGCCGGATTCATCGGCGACGGCATCTTTGGGCAGGCGCAGCGCCAGCAGTTCGCGCGGCGGCAGCGGGCTCTCGCCCCGGACGACGACGACGGCCCGGAAGAGTTTCTCCAGCTCGGCCGCGGCGTCGCGGTCCATGGCGGCTTCGCCGCCCAGCACGCCGCGCAGGAACCAGCGCGGCCCGTCCACACCGATGAAGCGCGCTACCCGGTAACCTCGACTGCCGTCGGCAGCCTGTGCTGGCAGCTTGGCCAGCACTTCGGCGCCGAACGTACCGTCCAGCTCCTCCACCGTGCCGCCCTGCGAGGCCACGGACAGGCCGATCTGTTCGCGGATCTCATCCCACAGCCCTTCCGAGCGCGGAGCGGCGAAGGCCTGCAGCTGCAGGCTGGAGGCCTTCAGATCCAAGGTCACAGCGATAACGCGCTGGGTCCGCTCCTCGACTTCAAGGCGCAACTGCAGCCCCTCATGCGGTGTGATCAGCAGTGCACCGAGGTCAACATAGCCATCGCGGCCGGAGATTTCGTCAACGTCAAACGGCCCGTGCACGGAACGCTCGTAGGCCACGTCCGAAGGGTCGGAAGGCTCCTGGGCCCGGACGCCGTCGGCCTCCGCGCCGTCGCCCGTACCGTCGACGAGGCCGTCGCCGTCGGAACCATCAACCTCCGCACCGTCGACGACGCCAACGTCGTCGCCGTCGTCGGCATGCTGATTCCGGGATTTCCTACCGAGCCCAAAAACCATTTTGGGGCATCTCCTTCGATTATTTTCCGGCGCCTGGATGTTCCGGCGCGGAGGCCTGGACGGCAAAGCCGCCGGTGGACCCGAACCCGCCGGTCCCGCGGACCGAGTCCGGCAGGTCGGCCACGGGAACAAACCGGGCGTACTCCACGCGCTGAATGACCATCTGTGCAATTCTATCGCCGCGGGACAGCGTCAGGGACTGGCTGCTGTCGGTGTTCAACAGGGTCACGGCGATTTCGCCCCGGTAACCCGCATCCACTGTGCCCGGCGCATTGACAATGGTCAGTCCGTGCTTGGTGGCAAGTCCCGAGCGCGGATGGATCAGGGCGACATAGCCGTGCGGCAGTGCCAGCGAAACCCCCGTCGGGACCAGCACCCGCTCACCCGGTGCAATGACCAGGTCCACCCGCGTGCGCAGGTCCGCCCCAGCATCGCCGGGATGGGCATAGCTGGGCGGCTCGATGCCCGGATCCAGCATCTTCAGTTGCACGGGCAGCGCGTCCAGTTGCACAGGCGGCGCGACGATGTCTTGTTCACTCACAGCACCTCACTCTAGACGATGGAGGGCATCGCCAGCCCATCC
>DATIMB010000043.1:0-5150 GCA_035475875.1 Micrococcaceae bacterium | reverse complement strand
TACGCTGGCTCGGGATTTATTGGCGACTCGTAGGCGTTAAGCCGACATGACCAACGACGAAACGATCCGCGAAGAAACCACGTCCGCTGCCAGCGGCACCAGCGCAAGCCCCGCCGCCGCGAAAACCGACGAACAGTGGCGCCAGGAACTCAGCGCCGACGAGTTCCGGGTGCTGCGCCAGGCCGGTACCGAGCGGCCCTTCACCGGTGAGTACTGGGACAGCCACACCGCCGGCGTGTACAACTGCCGGGCCTGCGGTGCGGAGCTATTCACCAGCAACGAGAAGTTCGATTCACACTGCGGCTGGCCGTCCTTCTGGGCCCCGCTGGCGGAGGGTAAGGTCCGCTACATCCACGACCGGTCGATGGGTATGGACCGGGTTGAGGTCAGATGCGCCAACTGCGACTCGCACCTCGGCCACGTCTTTGACGGCGAGGGCTACAAGACGCCCACCGATCAGCGCTTCTGCATCAACTCCATCTCACTGAAGCTGGTCCCCGCGGAGCAGTAGGCACCGGGCCGCTCTGAGTTCTGACCACCTTTGAATCGCCGAGTTCGGCGTGTTGGACCGACACGCCGAAAATCTTTCAGGGCCGCTGTCAAAGGTGGTCAGTTGTCGCCGGTCCACTTCCGCCTCCGCCCGCTAAAAACGCGCAGCATGCGTGCGACTGGGCCACTTCGCCGCTTCTCCGGTCCTGAGCCCGAGAGTTTCTGATGCTCAGGAATATTCAAGATAAGAATTGCTGTTCTATTGGTACGCTCGCAGAGCTCCCGCAAACTCCGCAGAGCGTCCGGAATATCCAGCTTCCGGAACTCCGTCTTGAAAGGACCGCCGACGTGACCCAGACCGTCTCGACCCCCATCACCGACCTGTTCCCCTCCGGCGCTGCCGGCGCGCCCAGCACCGAAGAACTGGCCGGCAGCCCGGACTGGCTGGCCCTGAAGACGGCCGCGACCCAGCTGCAGCAGCTCCAGGTCAAGGACGGCTCGGTCCCGGAGGCCGCGGACCACCCAACCGCGCGCACCCTGATCGCGACCATCACGGACTCCATCGCAGCACTGGCGCCGCACTTCCCGCACGACGCGGACTACCTGCGGCTGCTGGTCCAGGACTTCGACCGCTGGGCCCAGGACGGTCTGGGTGTGCCGGACTTTTTGGACTCGCTGATGGCCTTCCAGCCACAGCAGCACCGGATCAACGGGCTGGGCCATCTGGTGGTCTTCCCGATGTACACGCAGAACGGCAGCACCAACCGATTCGTCGAGGCAGTGCTGATCGAGGTCATCTGGCCGGAGTTCGTAGGCGAACTCGAGGCCGGCGATTACTCCAACAGGCTCTTCGTGCCGATCCGGTTCCTGGACTTCACGCCCGGTTATGACACCAACTCCGCGGTGCTGTTCCCGGAGAGTGTGGCGGTCCGCGAGACCCCCACCTTCACCTGGGGCGGCATCTTCGCCGACCGCGAGGCCGCCCGCTTCCGCCGCGTACTGCGCGCCGCAGCCGAGATCACCTCCCTGGAACTGCCGGCCGACGCCGCCGAGCTGCTCGACGATCAGCAGCTGAGCCAGGAAACGTTCGTGATGTGGGACCTGATCCACGACCGCACGCACATGCGGGGAGACCTGCCCTTCGACCCGTTCATGATCAAGCAGAGGATGCCCTTCTTCCTATACTCCCTTGAGGAGCTGCGCTGCGACCTGACGGCCTTCCGCGAGTCGGTGAAGGTGGAGCACGACGACGACGCCTCGCCCCAGGCGCGCCGGCACGCAAGGCTGGTCCAGTACGCGGTGATCTTCGACCGCATCTTCCGCTTCGCCATCACCGGCAGCCGGGTGCGCAACTACGACGGCCTGGGCGGGCAACTCCTGTTCGCCTGGATGCACCAGCACCATGTGCTGCACTGGACGGACACCAAGCTCACCATCGACTGGGACGAGGTCCCCGACGTCGTGATTGCCCTGGGCAGCAAGATCGAAGAGCTGTACTGGAGCTCCATCGACCGGCCGAAGACCGCGCACTGGCTGGCCGCCTACGAGCTGGTCTCCGGCACGCTCACGCCGAACCCGGCCTCGGTCTGGGCCAAGGGACCGGATGCGCTGCCGCTGGCCGGCGCTCCCCGCGGCCTGACGGACCAGGTGCTGGACGACGAGTTCCCGCTCTCCATGTTCTACGAGGCGCTGGAGAAGAAGATGCGGGCCGTGATCGAGTCCACCGCGGGCATCACCGGCGACACGCCCGAGCCCGGCGTAGGCACCGAAGCGGCGGCAACTTCCGGCGCTGCCGTCTAGGTGGCTAATGTTGGAGCTGTGAGCGAAACCCAGGACCCCGGCCAGCTGACCGTGCTGATAGCCGGCGGCAGCAGTGCCGCCGGCATCGCCACCGCACGGGCCCTGGCCGATGCCGGCCACCGGGTGCTCTCCGTCGGCTCGGATGCGGACCGGATCTGCGCCGCCGTCGCCGGCATCCCCGGCGCCAGCGGTCTGGTCTGCAACCTCGCCGACCCGACCTCCGTCGAGGAACTGGCGGCCCGCGTCCACCGGGAATTCGGCCCCATCGACGGGCTGGTCCACCTGGTCGGCGGCTGGCGCGGCGGCAAGGGCATCGCGGGGCAGAGCGACGAGGACTGGGACTTCCTGCACCGCAACGTCATCACCACGCTGCGCAACAGCACCAGGACGTTCTATCCGGACCTGGCCGCCTCCCCAGCCGGCCGGTTGGCCATCGTCTCCTCCACCACGGTCACCCGGCCGACGGCTGGCAACGCCAACTACGCCGCGGTGAAGGCGGCCGCCGAGGCATGGGTCCAGGCCGTGGCGGACGGCTTCGCCACCGACGAAAGCCAGGCGGCCGCCGTCGTACTGGCCGTCAAGGCACTGGTGGACGAGGGCATGCGCGCCGCGGCGCCGGAACGGAAATTCCCCGGATTCACCGACGTAGAATTGCTCGCTGAGGAGATCTGCGACCTCTTCACGCAACCGGCCGCCGGGCTCAACGGCATCCGCAAGATCCTTTAGAAAAGCCCTCACTCAAAAGCTCTCACTCAAAAGTCCAGCAGAAAAGGCACCGCTCCCCGTGACTGACACCATGAACCAGCCCTCCACCACCAATGGCCGCCTGCACGATCCGCACGTGCGCGGATTCGCCTCGGACAACTACTCCGGGGTGCATCCGGAGGTGCTGGCCGCACTGGCCCAGGCCAACGAGGGTCACCAGGTTTCCTACGGTGAAGACGTCTACACCGAGCGGCTGCAGGAAGTCATGGCCCGCCATTTCGGCCCCGGTGTGGAGGCCTTCCCTGTTTTCAACGGCACCGGCGCCAACGTGCTCAGCCTGCAGTCCCTGCTGCCGCGCTGGGGTGCGGTGGTCTGTGCGCGGACGGCGCACATTAATATGGACGAAAACGGCGCGCCGGAACGCATCGGCGGGATGAAACTGCTGGCCGTTCCCGCCCCCGACGGCAAGCTGACCCCGGAACTGATCGACCAGGAGGCCTGGGGCTGGGGGGACGAGCACCGGGCCCAGCCGCTGGCCGTGTCCATCACGCAGACCACCGAACTGGGAACCTGCTACACACCGGATGAAGTCCGGGCCATTGCGGACCACGTGCACGCGAAGGGCATGAGGCTGCACATGGATGGCGCCCGGCTGGCCAACGCCGCCGCCCATCTCGATCTGCCGCTGCGCGCCTTCACCTCCGACGCCGGCGTGGATGTCCTCTCCTTCGGCGGCACCAAGAACGGGCTGCTCTACGGCGAGGCGGTGGTGACGCTGAACCCGGACGCCACCGTGGGACTGCCGTACCTGCGCAAGATGAACATGCAACTGGCCTCCAAGATGCGCTTCATTTCCGCGCAGTTCATTGCCCTCCTCGAGGGCGACCTGTGGCTGCGCTCCGCGGCTCATGCCAATGCGATGGCCAGCCGGCTGCGGGCCGCAGTGGACGGGATCGACGGCGTCACCCCCACCCAGCCGACCGAGTCCAACGGCGTCTTTGCCGTCCTGCCCACAGGGGTGGCCGACCGGCTCCGGGAGTCCTTCCGGTTCTATGACTGGGACGAGTCCAGGCGTGAAGTCCGCTGGATGTGCTCGTTCGACACCACGGAGGCCGACATTGACGCTTTTGCCGCCGCGATCCGCCGCGAACTCGCCTGACGGAGCTGCCGCGGTATGGTTCTGCTCAGCGAACGGGCCCTTTCGGTGAGCAGGAATCGGTTCTGCTCAGCGAGGCAGGTCCCTCAATGAGCAGAACCGTGCCGCGGGTGCGGTTGCGGCGCGCCTGCGGGTGATTTCAGCCACCCGGGCGTAATCTGCGAGTGTGAGCGCGCTAGCACAGGTTCCCTCAGAATTCCTGACAGCCCTGGGAACCCTCCGTAAAGCACGATGCCGCAGCGAACTGCGGCTCGAAGAACTCCCTGCCCCGTCCCGGCTGGCCCCGTACGCGGTGGCACTCGGCGCGGAAGTCATCGGCACCTCCGAGTTCCAGCCGCTGCACGGACCGGCCATGATCGCCGCAGCCCGGGCCGAACCGCCTGAACTGGCCACCGGCCGGTTCATCCTGCTTCACGATCCCGATGGCTCCGACCTCTGGGATGGCACGTTCCGGATCGTCACCTATATCCGCGCCCAGCTGGAGGCGGACATCGGAAATGACGCCCTGCTCGGCTCGGTCGCCTGGACCTGGCTGGTGGAGGCGCTGGAAAGCCACCATGCGCCCTACCGCTCGGCTGGTGGCACCGCCACGCGCAGCCTCTCAGAGAGCTACGGGACGCTGTCCGACCGGCAGGACTCGATCGACATTGAGCTGCGGGCGTCCTGGACGCCTGCCACTGCCGACGTCCAGGCCCATCTGGAAGCCTGGTCGGACATGGTCTGCACCTTCGCCGGCCTGCCACCCTTGCCGGAGGGTGTGCGGGCGCTGCCCAACAGGCGCCGGAGCTGACCTGCGAATGCGCCAGTCGCTGCGGCAGGCCGACGACGGCGTCCCTCCCCCTCAGCGGCGGCCATCGCTGCGGCTCCCGCCTAGTGCCTCAGAAGGCGGTCGGTAGACTGGAGGCATCATGACGACCCCGAATACCGAAAAGCGCACCCGGGTGCGCGCCCCCAGATCAGCCAAGACGGACACGAAAGCTGCCCGCGAGACCGTCGGTGA
>DATIMB010000042.1:0-4284 GCA_035475875.1 Micrococcaceae bacterium | reverse complement strand
CTTCGGACGGTCTGGCGGTGCCGCGCTGGACGTCCAGGGCGATGTCCTCCGGGCGCAGCGCATTTCCCGGTGTGATGCGGGTGGCGCTTGCGGCGCCGTCGCCGCTCCCGAAACCCTGCACGCCGCCGGAGACGGAGCCGTGGCCTTCGATGCCGGTGTCGGTTGGGTGCGTCACAGGTGCTTCACACCTTCGCTTTTGACGTAGTAGGTTGCGTGCCGGTAGTCCTTGCCCTGCGGGGATTCGAAGAACGAGCCCTTGGCGTCCGGGTCGCTGGCGGCGATGGCGTCCGCGGGGACCACCCAGATGGACACGCCTTCGTTGCGCCGGGTGTACAGATCCCGAGCGTTCCGCAGTGCCATGGCGGCATCCGGGGCGTGCAGGGATCCGGCGTGGACGTGCGACAGTCCGCGGCTGGACCGGACGAAAACCTCCCACAGCGGCCAGCCCGCCGTCGTATGCTCGGAGGCTTTGTCGGTCGAGACCGCCGAGGTACCAGATTTGATGTCTACAGGCTGGTTCCGTGCGTCAGTGTCGTTCACGCGGCAGCCTCCTTCCGTGCCATCTTGTGTGCGTAGGCGGCCGCCGCTTCGCGGACCCACGCGCCGTTTTCGTGTGCCTCGCGGCGGCGCTCCATGCGCTGCGCGTTGCACGGGCCGCGTCCGGCCAGGACCTCTCTGAACTCTTCCCAGTCCAGCGGGCCGTGCTCCCACTTCTTGGTTTCCTCGTTAAAGCGCACGTCCGGGTCTGGCAGGGTCAGGCCCAGCACCTTGACCTGCTCCACCATCATGCCGACGAAGCGGGAACGGAGCTCGTCGTTGCTGAAGCGCTTGATGTTCCAGGCCATCGACTGGCGGGAGTTGGGCGAATCGTCATCCGGCGGACCGAACATCATCAGTGACGGGGCATACCAGCGATTCACCGCGTCCTGGGCCATCTGCTTCTGCGCGGCGGTGCCGTTGGACAGTTCCAGCAGGATCTCGAAGCCCTGCCGCTGGTGGAAGGACTCCTCCTTGCAGATGCGCACCATCGCACGTCCGTACGGCCCGTAGGAGGCGCGGCATAGCGGGACCTGGTTGCAGATCGCGGCCCCGTCCACCAGCCAGCCGATGGCCCCCATGTCGGCCCAGGAGACCGCCGGGTAGTTGAAGATGCTGGAGTAGCGGGCCTTGCCGGCGATCAGCTGGTCCATCATCTGGTCCCGGCCGGTACCGAGGGTCTCGGCGGCGGAGTAGAGGTAGAGCCCGTGGCCGGCCTCGTCCTGGACCTTGGCCATCAGGATGGCCTTGCGCTTCAGGCTCGGGGCGCGGGTGATCCAGTTGGCTTCCGGCTGCATGCCGATGATTTCGGAGTGGGCATGCTGGGAGATCTGGCGCACCAGCGTCTTCCGGTAGGCTTCCGGCATCCAGTCCCGGGGCTCGATCCGGGAATCGTCGGCCATGATCCGGTCGAAGTACGCCTGGCCGGCGTCGTCGGACCCGATTGGGGCCGGAACGCGCTGGTCCGCACCGGACTGGGCCCCGTCGGGCTGGGCCCCGTCGGGCTGGGCGTCACCAACAGCCTGCAGATTCTGCGCCATCATTACTCCTCAATTATTTACCGACCGTTCGTTCAGGATATCCGGGCGGTGTGAGCCCCGTCAACCGCCCAGTGTGGGGCTGGTGGTCCGTGTCCATGACCGGACAGTCTACGGCGCTCTGAGATCTGACCATCTATGGCTGCGCCACTCCGGCCATCCCGATGACACGCCGGCATCGCTGGCCGCCGGGTGGTCATAACTGGTCCGATCTCAGAGGGCCAGCCGGGGCGGCGCCGCTGTGGTTACCGAACGCGGAAATATAGAGTGGCAGGCATGACTGAGACTGCCGATTCTGCCACCCGGCCCGCCACTGCAGATGCCGCCGCGGCACCCACCCCTCCGGTTGCAAAGAAGGTCCCGACCATCCGCGCTCACCATGGGGACAGCTTTACGGACAACTACGAGTGGCTTCGGGATAAGGAAAACCCGGAGGTCAGGGCACACCTGGAGGCCGAACAGGCCTACACGGACGCCGTCACCGCAGGGCAGGAGCAGCTCCGCCAGGACATCTTCAACGAGATCAAGAACCGCACGCAGGAGACGGACCTTTCGGTGCCCAGCCGCAAGGACGACTGGTGGTACTACTCGCGGATGGAGGAGGGCAAGGCGTACGGCATCCAATGCCGTGTCGCCGCGGCCAATACCGGCGATCCGGTCGCGGACTGGACCCCTCCGGTGGTTGAGCCCGGAGTGCCGGTCCGTGGGGAAAACGTCCTGCTGGACGGCAATGCGGAGGCGGAGGGCAAGCCGTTCTTCTCTATCGGCGGGGTAGCGGTGACCCGGGACGGCAACCTGTATGCGTACGCGGTGGACAACGCCGGGGACGAGCGTTTCACCGCCCGGATCAAGGATCTGCGGACCGGGGACCTGCTGCCGGACATCCTTGAGAACATTTTCTACGGCCTGGCCTTCTCCCCGGACGGAAGCCGGCTTTTCTACACGGTGGTGGATGATTCCTGGCGTCCGTACCAGGTCAGGTCGCACCGCCTCGGGACCCCGGTCTCGGAGGATGAGGTCCTTTACCAGGAGGACGACGTGGCAATGTGGACCGGCTTCGAGCTCTCCGCGGACCGCCGCGCCCTGGTGCTGAGCATCGGCTGCGCGGAATACAGCGAAACCCGCTTCCTGAGTTTCGAAGACCCGGACGCCGGCCTGCGCACCGTGATCTCCCGCGATGAGCACATTCTCTACGAGGCGGAGCCCTTCCTGTTGGACGGTGTGGAAACCCTCCTCCTCACGCACAATAAGGATGCGGTCAACTCGATGGTGTCGCTGCTGGACGCGGACCAGTTGGGTTTGCCGGTGGCCCAGCAGCAGTGGCGCACGGTGGTGGCGCACGACGACGGCGTCCGCGTCAACGGCGCGACGGTCACCAAGACGCATCTGGTCCTGTCCGTCCGGAAAGACACGATCGAGCGGATCCAGGTGATTCCGCTGGCCGGCCTGGGCACCCCGGCGCAGCAGCCCGCCACCGAACCCGCCTTCGACGAGGAGCTGTACACCGCCAACATGGGCGGTTCGGATTATGAGGCGCCGGTGATCCGGCTGGGCTACACCTCCTATCTGACCCCGCCGCGGGTCTATGACTACGTTCTACCGGCTGCCTCCGACAGTTCAGCTCCAGCCGCCGGCGGCGAACTGCTGCTGCGCAAGCAAACCCCGGTGCTGGGCGGCTATTCCCCCGCCGACTATGTGGCGGAACGTGAATGGGCCACGGCCGCGGACGGAACCCGCATCCCGCTCTCCGTCATCCGCCGGGCGGACCTGCAGCGGGACGGGTCCAACGCCGGGGTGATCTACGGCTACGGCAGCTACGAGGTCAGTATGGATCCGGGCTTCGCCATCGCCCGGCTGTCGCTGCTGGACCGCGGAATCGTCTTTGTCATCGCGCACGTGCGCGGCGGGGGCGAAATGGGCCGGCCGTGGTACGACGCAGGCAAGAAGCTGCTCAAGAAGAACACCTTCACCGACTTTGTCGACGCCACCGATTGGCTGGCCGCCTCGGGCTGGGTCGACCCGGGACGGATCGGCGCGATGGGCGGCTCGGCAGGAGGCCTGCTGATGGGGGCGGTAGCCAACCTCGCCCCGGAAAAGTACGCCGCCGTCGTCGCCCAGGTCCCCTTTGTGGACGCGCTGACCACCATCCTGGACCCGGACCTGCCGCTCTCCGCGCTGGAATGGGAGGAATGGGGCAACCCGATCACCGACCCCGAGGTGTACCGCTACATGAAGGAGTACACGCCGTACGAGAACATCCGGCCCGTGCCCTACCCCAGGATCGCCGCGGTCACCAGCTTCAACGACACCCGGGTGCTCTACGTGGAGCCGGCCAAATGGGTGCAGGCGCTGCGCGGAACCAGCACTGGCGACGCGCCGATCGTGCTCAAGATCGAGATGGACGGCGGGCACGGCGGCGCCTCCGGCCGGTACGAGGGCTGGAAGACGCGGGCCTGGGACTATGCCTTCCTGGCCGACGCCCTGGGCGCCACGAAACTGCGCTAACCCGCGGCCGCCCCACCCCAAGCATCTCCGGCCGCACTCCCCCGCCTCCCCCATCGAGGTGGATGAGCTTGACAGGGCACCGGCTTTGGGTATTACCTAATGAACATTCGGTAAGGAAAGTGAGAGGTGCCACATGGCAACAACCGGAGCGGGCACCGCTCATCCCATGCTGGCGAACGACTACGCCTCGGACTGGCTGGGCATT
>DATIMB010000041.1:0-3649 GCA_035475875.1 Micrococcaceae bacterium | reverse complement strand
AGTAAGAGTGACCAGCAAGGAGACACACCGCATGCGTCTGGCCATCCCCGGGAGTAGCAGGTCGCTGATGAGTGCCCGCCGCCAGGTTTTGAGCGCCACGGTGGTTGCCGTCCTGGCAGCCGGTCTGCTGGCCGGTGCGCCGGTGCCGGCGATGGCGGACAATCTGGACAACCAGGCACAGGCGCTGCAGGAGGCGGCCAACGAGGTGGAGTCATCGCTGGAGTTCGTGGACGCCGGCATCGCCAAGGCGGCCGCAGACCTGACGCTCTACCAGGGCCAGCTACCGGGGGCGCAGCAGGCCCTGACCGATGCGCAGGCGCGGGTGAGCGATGCCACGGCCCAAGTGGAGGCCTTGGCCGCCCGGGTGGACCTGGCCCAGCAGAACAAGGACAAGATCACCGCCCAGATGGAGGCCGACAAGCAGAAGCTGTCCGACACGCGGAAACTGATCGGACAGATCGCTGCCCAGTCCTACAAGGCCGGGGGAGTACCCACCAATCTGACCCTCTTCTTCGGCTCGAACCCTGGCGGTAACCTGGCGGACACCATGGACATGGCCAACCAGGCGATGCGCAGCCAGAATGCGGCGCTGGAGAAGCTGTCGCAGCAAAGCGCCACCAACGTCAACGCGCAGGCCCGGCTGGCGGCGGTCGAGGCGGAGATCAAGGACCTCAAGGGCAAGGCCGATGCGGCCCTGGCGGCGGAGAAGGCGGCGCGGGACGAGGCCGCCGCCAAGAAGGCGGCAGTGGACAAGCTGGTCACCGATACCACTGCCCTCAGTGCGGAGCTGAACGCCAAGAAGCCGCAGATCCAGGCGCAGCTGGCCGCGGTGAAGAAGCAGCAGGACGACGTGGCCGCGCAGATCGCGGAACGGCAGCGCAAGGAACGTGAGGCTGCCGAAGCCGCCGCCCGTGCCGCCGCCGCTGCCGCAGGCAACAACAACTACGTTCCGCCGCCCGCGGGCAACCCGTCCGCCTTCGGCCTGCGGCACCCCTTCGCCCCCGGTATCCCGATCACCTCCGGATTCGGCTGGCGGCAGACCCCGCCGGGCACCATCGACTTCAACGGCACCGGCTCCTACCTGCACAGCGGCATCGACTTCGGCGCACCCTGCGGCACGCCGGTCTATGCGCCGGCGCCGGGCACCGTGACCCTGGCCGGCTGGACCAACCTGGGCGGCGGATACTCGGTCTGGATCAGCCACGGCGTGATCCAGGGCAACGCCCTGATGACCGTGTATTACCACAATTCCTCAGTGGTGGTCCGGCAGGGCCAGCACGTCAACACCGGAGACCTTATTGCCTACACCGGCAGCACCGGCAACTCCACCGGCTGCCACGCGCACTTCGAAACCTGGCTCAACGGCACCCCGGTGGACCCCATGACCATCCTGGGCGGATAGCAGCGCGCGGATCCCATTCGATCCGGCAGCTATGGCGACCCTGGGAGATGCAAACCCACCGTCTCTGCTGGATCGACAGGACCGCCGGGCGCGCGCACCTCCGGGGTTGCTAAACTGGATCGACTTCACACCACCAGCAATCCAGCGCAATCACAAAAGGAGCAGCACCGTGCCTAAGGAAAGTGGCCTGAAGGTAGTGGCCACCAATCGGAAGGCCCGGCACGACTACCACATCTTGGATACCTACGAGGCCGGAATGGCCCTGATGGGTACCGAGGTCAAGTCGCTGCGGGAGGGCAGGGCCTCGCTGGTGGACGGATTCGCCACCTTCTACAACGACGAGTTGTGGCTGGAAGCTGTTTATATCCCCGAATACCTCAACGGCAGCTGGACCAACCACACCGCCCGGCGTCGTCGCAAACTGCTGCTGCACCGCGAGGAACTGGCCAAGATCTCGCACAAGACGCGCGAATCCGGCTTCACCATCGTGCCGCTGCAGCTGTACTTCCTGGACGGCCGAGCGAAGGTGGAAATTGCCATCGCCAAGGGCAAGAAGGACTACGACAAGCGCCAGACGCTGCGCGAAAAGCAGGACAACCGTGAGGCTTTGCGGGCCATGCGGGAGAAGAATCGAGGCTAAATGCCGCCGCTGGGAGAATTTTTTGGCAGCTGGTCGCTGGATCCGTGGGCGCTGGCGCTGATCGTGCTGGCCGGCGCCGCCTACGGGCTGGGCCTGTTCCGGGTGCATGCCTCCGGCGGCAGCTGGCCGTGGTGGCGCAGCGCCGCCTTCTATCTGTTGGGCCTGGGTTCCTTTGCCGCCATCTCGTTCGGCTTCCTGGGCACCTACTCCTCCGACCTGCGCTGGGTCTTCTCGGTCCGGCTGGCCCTGCTGCTTTTTGTGGTGCCGCTGCTGCTGGCGCTGGGCCTGCCGCTGGGGCTGGCCCGGGCCGCCATTTCCAACCAGGACGTACGACGGCGGCTGGGCGGCTTGGCGCGCTGGCCGCTGAAATTCTTCGGCAACGCCGTCATTGCCCCCCTGGTGGGCCTGCTGGTTTTCTCCGCTATGCTCACGCCCCTAGCCGGTTTCGCCCGACTTAGTCCGCTGGTCGAGGGGCTGCTGACGGTCGGCATTCCGCTGCTGGGCCTGCTGCTGGTGCTGCCCATGACCGAGGCGGGAACACGGACGACGACGTCATACCTGATGCTCGGCTTTGTGTTTGCTTTCATTGAACTGCTGGCTGACGCAATTCCCGGCATCCTGTTGCGGCTCAACGACTCGGTCCTCGACGGCGCCGGAGCGGTGCTGGGCCAGCATCCGGCCTGGTTCCCGAATCCGCTGCGCGACCAGCAGCTGGCGGGGGACTGGCTCTGGTTCATCTGCGAGGCCGCGGACCTGCCCATCATTATTTTGCTGTTCATCAGCTTTTCCAAGACGGACAAACGTGAGCGCCAGGTCCTGGACGAGATGAGCGACGAGGAGATGGACGCGCTCAACGCCGCACACCTGCGCCAGCGCGGCTGACGGTGGGACCGGCGGAAGGTTGATGGATGGCGCGAATTAACCGCGGCTGGTGGGTTGCGATTCTTGCCGGGGCGGTGGTGTTGGCGTTTAGTGTGGTGCTCCTGGTCAACGGCTCCGCCCCGTTCGGACAGGCCGGTGGAACAACGCAGTCCGGGTCATCCCCGGCGGGTTCGGACTCCGGCACCGCTGGCGATCCTTCCGGCACCCCCGACGGTCCTTCCGGTTCCGCGGACGGGTCGGGAACCCCGCACGCCACCGGCAGGCCGCCGTCGGCCGCCCCAACACCGCCCCGACCCTCAGCCGCCCAGCAGGTGCTGGCCGGCATGACCCTGGAGCAGAAGGTGGGGCAGGTGCTGATGGTCAGCTCGCCCGCGGCCGGACCGGACGCCGACACCCTGGCCGCGCTGACCGCCGATCACGTGGGCAACGTGTTCCTGAAGGGGCGAAGCCAGGCCGGCGCCGGCGCCGCGGCCGCCGTCGTCGGACAGCTTAAGGCGCAGGTCTCGCAGCCGGCGACCGCGGGCGTGGGGCAGTTCATCGCCACCGACCAGGAGGGCGGGCAGGTCCAGATCCTCAACGGGCCAGGCTTTTCGGCGATGCCCTCCGCGCTGGAGCAGGGGTCCCTTGATCCCGGTCAGCTGCGCGCCGACGCCCAGATCTGGGGCAGCCAGCTGGCCGCCGTGGGCGTGAACGTCAACCTGGCGCCCGTGCTGGACACCGTTCCG
>DATIMB010000040.1:0-5243 GCA_035475875.1 Micrococcaceae bacterium | reverse complement strand
GAGCGGACGGATACCGGCCTTTTCACCGGCTCGATCGAAGCCGTGCAGCGTTCGCAGGCCTTCACCGGGCCAGGCGAAGACGCTTTCCAAGAGCGGAATCGGACTGTCCGGAAACATAACCCCGGCGCGGACCGCGCAAGCGAGCAGAACCGAAGGGACGGTGAGACCCGGTAACGCGTAAGAACCGGTATCGCGGAAAAAACCGGTAACGGCGGGATGGCCTAAGGGAACCGTGTCCGGCCCGACGTTTCCCAGAGGGCTAATCGTCGCAGAATGCTAGAAGGGCACCTTCACAGCCAGCAGACCGTCCCCTGCCGTGCGGCCGGAAAGGATCCGGCAGAATTCGATGGCGTCCAGTTCCAGGTCGGCGTTGTCCTCCTGAGTCTCCCGTCTGCGGCCTGCACCGCCGACGCCGCTGCCGGCACCGCCGTCGTCGTTCCCGCTCCCTACCCATGTCCCTCCAGCCGGACCCGTAAGCTTGAGCCGATACGACCGGCCATGCCGGGAAGCCCATTCGCATACCACGTCGTCGACGATGACGCCGTCGTGCTCCGGCGTCAGGTGCAGGGCCTGCCTCGTCGCGTGGGCCAGGTCGATCCGGTGCATCCAGGGATCGCGGGTCAGCACGGTGTCGACCAGGAAGCCGAGGGTCCACCATTCCTCCACACCGCCCACATCCTGGGCTGGCTCCATCAGCCGGTTGCGCAGGAATCCGGGCATCAGCCGTCGTCCGCGCGCCGCCTTGGGACCAATCCTGCGCACCTCCTCGGCCAGCTCCTGAGCCCCTTTCGCGGATCGCTCCGCCACCTGCAGGTGGGTCAGCGCGTCGATGAACAAGCCTCCGGCGGTTGCCATCTGCCTCCCTGCGGCCCTGACCTGCCGGGAACTCTCCCACGGCGTGCTGACCATGGCAGCCATCCCCGCCATATGGGCCACCAGTTCGCGAACCGTCCAGTCTGTGCAATCCGTCGGCAGCCGCCATTGATCGGGCTTCAGCGAGACGACCACTTCCGACACTCTGCGATATTCCTCGGCGGCAAGCCGCATTGCCACTTTCCGCGGCAACGCGGACATCCGGGGGGTGGTCCTGGTTCCGATGGGACTGATGGCTAAACTCATGGCTGACTCCCTCTGCGGGTCAGAGACCCACATTGTCTGCATACATATCAACGGACCGGTCCAGGAGCCGCCGCCAGCGGTCTCCGCCCGGATCATTGGCCAGCTGCGCATCGACCAGCCCGCCTATGAGGGCGGTGTAGAGGTCGATATCTTCGCGGCGGGTCACAGAGTAAGTGGCAAGACCGGAGGTGAACATCTCCAGAACCGCCACCGCATGGGCGTACGACTCGGCTGTCGGGACAAAGCCGGGCACCGAGCGTTGGTTCATCAGTTGGTTGCGGACAGGATCTCTGGTGCAGAAATCGAAGTAGCTGTGCGCAGCAAGTCTGAGCCAGGCCCTGGCGGGGAGCGGGTGTTCCGGCGCGACCGCTTCCATGGCCAGTCCGCATTCCCGCCACGCCTGGCCAAACATCGCATCGATGATGGCATGGCGGGAATCAAAGTGCGTGTATAGGGAGGGCGCCTGCATCCCCACCAGGCGGGCCACCTCCCGGAGCGTAAAGCCGGGCAGGCCGTGGTCGCGCGCCAGTGTCCAGGCCGCCTCAAGAATCTCGACCCGGACCGACTCACGCCGTTCGCGTTTCCTATCTCTGTTAGGAATTTCTAACATAGTTAGGATTATCCTTCCGGCAAACAGAGACGTCAATGGTTCAGCCGCACGTATCTTCCCAAGGCTTCCCTGCTACGCCAGGTACGGGTATCTCTTTTCCTGAGGACCCGCCCGCCCCACACAGGGCACGCAGAACCTGACCTCCGGCCTGGCCTGCAGCCTTTCAAACGGGATCGGGCCGCCACACCGCTCACAGGCGCCGAAGGTGCCCGCGTCCAATCTGGCTTGCGCTGCCAGCAGTTCGGACAGCTGGTTCTGGGCACTGCCAAGCAGCGCCATATCCCGCTCGCGCTCAACAGAGAACGTCGATCCCTCCGGATCATGCTCGTCGTCAGCGGGGGTGTCCCGCTGGGCCAGTGTCACTTCCCGGATCTCGGCGGCCAGCCTGGCCACCTGACTCCGGGCGCTGGACGTCCGCTCCTCCAGCGCCTGTTCCAGCAGCCCAAGCTCAAGGTCTGTGAGTTGCCTGCCATCCGGCCCTTCGCCAATCACCCGGGTACGGCCTCCTCCGGTAACATCCTTCGCATCTGCATCAGAAAAGGACCAGCGTTAGTCACCGGCGTGAGTGGCGCCGAGTAGGTCCCGCACTTCCCCGGCTATGCGGTGGAATGCCGGATCCTCCATCGTGGCACCGTAGTCCCGGTCCCGACCCAAGGGGATATCGATCGTTTTCAGGATCCGGCCGGGCCTTGGACTCATCACCACCACACGGTTGGCCAGGTAGACGGCCTCCGATACTGAATGGGTGACCAGGACGATGGTGGTCCCGGTCTCCCGCCAGATCCGGTGGAGTTCAATGTTCATCCGCTCGCGGGTCAGCGCATCGAGGGCGCCAAACGGTTCATCCATCAGCAGCACGTCCGGCTCATGCAGTAAGGCTCTGCACAAAGACACGCGTTGCTGCATCCCGCCGGAAAGTTCGTGCGGCAAGGCGCTTTCGAACCCCGTCAGGCCCGTCATTTCGATCAACTCATCCGCCCGGCGCCCGGCCTTGGCTTTGTCCATCCCGCGCATCTCGGCCTGGAGCAGGATGTTGCCGCGGACGTTGCGCCATTCCAATAGCGCTGCCCGCTGGAAAACATAGCCGATGTCCCGCCGGGGCCCTTTCACCTCGGAGTCGCGCAGGCGTACATAGCCGCCGCTGGCTTTCGACAATCCCGCCACCACCTTCAGTAGTGTCGATTTACCGCAGCCCGAAGGTCCCGCGATAGAGAGGAACTCCCCCTGCCCGACGCAGAGATTGATCCCCTCCAGCGCCGTGACCTGGCCGCGCTTGGAGGTGAAGGTGACGTTGAGGTCCCGAATTTCAACGACTGAGCCAGTGCGTGTTTGCATCGGCTCGGGAAGCGTTGCAGTCATGATCCCGTCCTTACTTGGGCTGGTACTGCGAGTCGTAGTACTTCGAAATGTCACCCGCGGAGCTGATCAACCCGGCGTCGGCCAACGTCTTGATCGTTGCTGTCCAGTCGGACGAGTCGTTGACTCCGGGCTTGAGATCCGTGGTCTTGGGGGTGTGAAGAACCTTGATCGTCTCCTTCCACTGATCCAGCAGCACGGCAGCAGGCGGCATTTGCGGGTCCTTGCCATCCATAGACTTCGCGGCTGCTTCCGGATTCTTAACCGCGGCCTCAAATGATTCAGAGACCGCCGCCATCATCGCCTTCGCCAGGTCGGCGTTCTTGGACAGGTAGGCATCGGAGGAGATGAGGCCGTTGGAGTAGAAGTTGATGCCGGCGTCCGAATAGCGCAGGTAGGTCATTGCCTTCCCGCTCTTATTGGCAATGGTGGGACCCTGGTCATGCGCAAACCCAATCAGCCCGTCCACCTTGTGCGAGAGAACAGCGGCAATCTTGCCGGCAGCGTCCAGGTTTTGCTGCTTCACGTCCTCAGGATTCAGCCCAACGGCCTTCAGGTATATCGGGAAGGTCACAGTCGGGGCGTCCCCGGCCGAGACCGCAATCGTCTTGCCCTTCAGGTCCTGAGGTGTCTTAATCCCCGAATCCGCAAACACCTGAACGGACGAGGGAGTGGTCTGCAGGAAGACGCCCAGGCTCTTGACCTTGACGCCCTTATCGATGTTCGCCAGCACCGCCGGCGTATCCGCCCAGCCGAAGTCTGCCTGGCCCTGGCCGGCGGCCTGGACAGTCTTAGTTGAACCTTGACCGGCCTTGATGGTGAGCTCGATGCCGTGCTTCTTGAAGATCCCCTCCTGCACCCCGTAATAGAACGGCGCATGCTCGCCGTAGGGATACCAGTTGAGCATAAGCGTGACAGCCTTTGTTCCCCCGGAACCAGCGGCCGGAGCCTCCCCGGATGCCCCTCCAGCACAAGCAGCAAGGCCCAACGTGGCTACTGTGGCGGCCCCAAGCGACAGAATCGATCGGCGCGAAATTTCCATGGTTGTCTCCCTCAAAAGGTTATGAATCGAGCAGTTGTTGCGAACGGGGCGTTGAATGTGAAAGTAGCTGGATTGGAGGACCGGACTCGGCGTCTCAACCAGGGATGACGGCAGCCGAGCCGGTGGCCCGCCGAGAAGCGTGCCAAGGGATCAGGAACCACTCGGCAACCTGGATGATGGCAAAAAGCAACACTCCCAGCAAAGACATGATGATCAGGGCCGCGAACAGCATGGCCGTGTCGACGTTGCCGTTGGCCTGCAAAATCACATAACCCAGCCCCTCATTGGCTCCGACGAATTCGCCGACCACGGCGCCGGTCACGGCGAGCGTTGCGGCTACCTTGAGTCCGGACAGCAGTTGGGGAAGTGAGGCTGGGAGTCGGATCTTCAGGAAAGTCTTGAAGGGATTGGCCCCCATCGTGGAGGTAAGCTCCAGGATCTCTGGATCCACAGACTTCAGCCCTGCCATGCCGGAAATGACCACCGGAAAGAACGCCATTAGGACCGCTACGAGTACCTTGGGCTCAAGACCGAAGCCCAGCCAGACCACGAAAAGCGGCGCAATGGCGATCTTGGGAATCACTTGGGCGAAAAGAATCAAGGGATATGCAGTTTTCTCTACCGTTGTCGAGTAGACCATCAGCACCGCCACCAGTTCGCCTACCACAACGGCGATGACAAAACCCAGAACAGTTTCGATCGTGGTGATCCAGGTGTGCTGGAGCAGATATCCGGCGTGTTCAACGGTCGTATTCCAGGTCGCTTGCGGGCTGGGCAGGATGAACGGCGCGACCCAGCCCAGTCCGGTAGCGGCCCACCAGAGAGCCAAGAGCACGACGACGAACGCCAACGGCCGCCACAGCTCAGCTGCCCAGTTGGCGGCGACATTCCTTTTGGCTGCCTTCTTTTGTGCGGCTTTGCCCTCAAAAGTGCGGCCTATTCCTTCGTCCGCGGGTCGGCCGGGACGGTTATCCCGTTCCGGAGTTCCAGCTTGGTCCCGCACGCCGTTAACAGCAGACATATGTCCTTCTCCGCCTCGGAGGGAGGGTGTCCCCGCCCCGATCTGTCCATATTGGGAATGCGCTTTCCATTCCTGTGCCTTCAACTTAGGTGGCG
>DATIMB010000039.1:0-3671 GCA_035475875.1 Micrococcaceae bacterium | reverse complement strand
GAGGATCTTCATATCAACTTCCGAGAGTGATAAGCCGGTTGGAAGCCTGCCGGGACGGCCCACAGGAAGCCGTCCCGGAACGGCTGTTAGCCCCCGGCGCGGACCTTCCGGCCCAGCCGGCAGACGACGGCGATGGCGGCTACCAGGGCAAAGGTGCCGATCAGTTGGATCCGGCTGTCCGCACCCAGAAAGCCGACGATGAAGATCAGGCCCAGCAGTGTCAGGCCCACCAGCGTCAGCACGGGGAACCCCTTCATCCGCAGCGGGAGCGCCGTCCCGTCGCGGTCCGCCCGGCGCCGCAGGATGAACTGCGAGAGCAGTGCCGAGCCCCAGACCACCAGGCAGGTGGAACCGACCAGGTTCAGCAGGGCGGGGAGCACCTTGTCAGGGAAGAGCAGTTCCAGCACCGTGGCAATGAAGCCGAAGGCAACCGAGACGGCTACGGCAAGCCGCGGAACCCTGGCCCGGCTGATCCGGGCCAGGAATGCGGGGGCCTCGCCGCGTTCGGCGAGCGAAAAGACCATTCGGGAGGCGCCGTAAAGGTTGGCGTTCAGCGCGGAGAGCAGGGCCGCAACCGCCACCAGGGTGATGGCCACTCCGGCACCGGGGATGTTGGCCGCGTCCAGGACCCCGGCGAATGGCGACTTCAGGGCCGCCGAGTTCCACGGCAGGACTGTGGCGATGACAAAGATCGAGCCGACGTAGAAGACCAGGATGCGCCAGATCACGGTGCGGATGGCAGCCCCTACGCTGTGTGAGGGGTTTTCAGTCTCGGCCGCGGCGACGCTGACGATTTCCGTTCCGCCGAAGGCGAAGACGACGACGAAGAGAGCAGTGGCGATGCCGCCGAGCCCGGCCGGGGCAAAGCCGTCGTGGCCGAAGAGGTTTCCGAGCCCGGGGGAACGGACCCCGGGTAGCCAGCCGAACAGCAGGGCCGCACCGAAGGCCAGGAAGAGGACAATGGCGCTCACCTTGAGGATGGCGAACCAGAACTCGAACTCGCCGAAGTTGCTCACGCCCGCTAGGTTGATGCCGGTGAAGGCGATCATGAAGGCCAGCGCCAGCAGCCAGATCGGGATCACCGGCCAGACGCTGAACAACAGGGAGGCCGCGCCCAGTGACTCGGCGGCGATCACCACCACCATCTGCAGCCACCAGAGCCAGCCGATGGTGGAACCGGCGGTCCGGCCCAGCGCCTTTTCGGTGTAGACGGAGAACGCTCCACTGTTGGGATTGGCGGCGGCCATCTCGCCCAGCGCCCACATCACCAGGATGATCAGGGTCCCGGCCACCAGGTAGGAAACCAGGACGGCCGGTCCGGCAGCCTGGATGCCGGCGCCGGATCCCAGGAACAGGCCGGCGCCAATTGCGCTGCCCAGGCCCATCATGGTCAGCTGGCGCGGCTTGAGCGCGCGGCCCAGGCCGGCGGAGTGGCCTGTTTGCGCCTCGCTTCCGGGCCGGCTCGCTTCCGCGGTAGCCGTGCGGTCCGACGGCGGGACCACCTTGGGCATGCTGGTATCTGACTTCATTGTCATGTTTACTACACCTTCGTTTGTGAACGTCTGGCTGGAGCGTCGCCGGGCAGAGGATGTTCCGCCGGAGACCTATCGAATTTATCCTGTCCCGGCTGGTCTCCCCGCACAGCTGCATGGAATGATGGCTGCAGTTTGTGCAGTGCCAGCGGATAGCTCTGTACTAACTGCGAGGCTCGACGACGACCAAGAGGATTTCTGATGGCTGTGGATGTGCTGGATGCCAAAATTGTGCGTCTTTTTAACGATGTGCCCCGAATCTCCGTCCTCGAGGCATCGCGGGTGCTGCAGGTTGCCCGTGCCACGGTCCAGTCGCGGTTGGAGCGGATGATCGAGTCGGGCGTCATCGGGTCCTGGGTGCCGCAGCCTGACCCGGCCCGGTTCGGCTTCCCGGTGGTGGCCTTCTGTTCCTTCACCATCAGCCAGAATCTGGGCCACGACGCAGTGGTGGAGTCGCTTTCTGCCATTCCGGAAATCCTGGAAATCCATACGGTTTCGGGAGGCAGTGATCTGATGGCACGGATAGCTGCGCGGACAAACTCGGATCTGCAGCGGGTATTGGATGCGGTGATTGCCACCGGGACAATCCAGCGGTCCTCTTCCGTGCTGGTGCTCAATACCCACTTCGAGGGGCGCACCCTGCCGCTGCTGGAGGCGGCAGCCGCGGCAGGTCAGTGACGTTACGCGGGGCTCGACTTCCTTGACGGCGATGTTTGGTTTCCTGCGCCCGGAGTCATATCATTAGTTCTAGTCATATTGACTTTAACTAATGGCGAGATCGGGGCAGAGCATCCCGGCAGGTGGTGATGGCAGTGTATTCCGGCTTCGCGAACGTCAGCGAGAGGCTGCAGCAGGCTCCCGCGCTGGCCATCTCCACCGTCATCTTTGCCCTTCGCCCCAGCGAATCCTCAGGCCGGCCGACGTTGTGGCTGCCACTGGTCCGTCGGATCCGGGAGCCGTTCAAGGACCGCTGGGCGCTGCCCGGCGGTCCGCTGACGCAGGCGGAGTCACTGCAGGATGCAGCGGGACGGAACCTGCGCGAGACCACGGGGCTGGCGCCGAAATACCTGGAGCAGCTCTATGCCTTCGGCGGCCTGCACCGTTCGCCCAGCCAGCGCGTTGTCTCGATCGTCTACTGGGCGCTGGTGCAAGCGACGGAAGCCGCGGAGGCCGAAGAGTCGGAAAACGTCAGATGGTTCCGCGCCGACCGGCTGGGGCAGCTGGCCTTCGACCACAACGAAATCGTGGACTACGCGCTGTGGCGGCTGCGGAACAAGATGGAGTACGGCTCCATTGCCTATCACCTGTTGGGCGAGACGTTCACGCTGGCACAGGTCCGCGAGGTGTACGAGGCCGTGCTGGACCGGGCCCTGGACCCCGCCAACTTCCGCCGCCAGCTCAAGGCCGCGCCGCAGATCGAGCCCACCGGCGACTACCTGCAGGGCGGCAAGCACCGGCCGCCACGGCTGTACCGCTACACGGGCAGCACCCAGCTGGCAGGGGGGCCGCCGGACCCTGGGTTCCCGGTCCCCGAACCCGCCGTGCCCGAAGACGCGCCCGGGCACAGGGCCCCCGAACCCACAATCCCCGAAAACGCCATCCCCGAACCCAGCGCCACCAGGGCGCAGTAGCAGCTATGGAGCACAGCATGTCATCAGTCAACACTGCCATCCAGCTCATCAGCCGTGAGGAAGCTGCCCGCGCCGCCGGTGCCACCCCGCTGCCAGGCGCAACCACGCAGCCGGGAGCATCCACCTGCAGCCCGGACCTTGCCAACGGACCCTGGGAATTCGACCTGGCCGAGGCGCTCGCCGGCGCACCCGGCTACGGCCCGGGAGCGTCGTCGTCGGACGTGGCCCCGCCCGCCACGCCCCGGCAGGGCCAGCTCCCGCAGGAATACAAGGACGCCAGCGCCGAGGAACTGGACGCCCGGATCCGGGCCGCCAAGGAGGCGCTGGGGGAGCGGGTGGTGATCCTGGGGCACTTCTACCAGCGCGACGAGGTGGTCCAGTACGCGGACTTCGTGGGCGATTCCTTCCAGCTGGCCAACGCCGCCAGGACGCGCCCGCAGGCCGAGGCCATCGTCTTCTGCGGCGTGCACTTCATGGCCGAAACGGCGGACATGCTCTCCGGGCCGGA
>DATIMB010000038.1:0-2074 GCA_035475875.1 Micrococcaceae bacterium | reverse complement strand
ATGCGCTGGCGCAGTTGGCGGGCCAGGCCTGGCTGATCATCCACGGCGTGCCGCTGGCCCTGACGTTCAACAACGGGCCCAGCTCCGCCTCCATCCAGAGCGGCACACTCAGCCTGGTCCCGTTGGGGCTGATCCTGATTCCGTTCCTTCTCTCCTGGCGCGCCGGACGGCGTCTGGCCAGGGCGTCGTACACGGATCAGTTGTGGCAGGCCCTGCTGGGCGCCTTGGCGGTCTATGCCGCCGCCGGCCTGGGCACGGCGTTTGTCTGCAGCATCCCCGGCACGCGAGCGAACGTTGTGCTCGGCGCACTGATCCCGCTGATCCCGGTCGGGCTGGGCCTGATCATTGGTGCACGGCGCGAGGCGGGCAGTTGGGGACGGCTGATCGGGGTGGATGCCGCGGACTGGATCGCCAAGACCAGCCAGCACTCCCGCTGGGCGGGGTCCTACCTATGGTCGGCGTTGCGCGCCGGGCTGGTTGCCCTGGCCGCGGCGCTGGCGCTGTCAGCCCTGCTGCTGGCGGTGGATATCGCGGTGCACTGGGCCGACATCGCGGCCGTTTATGAGGGACTCAAGAGCGGGGCGGTAGGCGGCGCGGCACTGACCCTGGCCCAGCTGGGCTTCGGGCCCAACATGGTGATCTGGAGCCTGGCCTGGGCCTCCGGCGCCGGTTTCGCCCTGGGCGTCGGTTCCTCCGTGTCGCCGCTGGGCACGCTGGTGGCACCTGTTCCGGCCATCCCGGTCCTGGGCGCCCTGCCCGTCGGAGAGCTCTCCTGGGGGGTGGCGGCGATGATCATTCCCGTGCTGGGCGGGGTGCTGGGGGGCTGGTGGTTCCTGCGCGAGGGCGAGAACCACTTCGACGAATGGCTCTCCATCAAGGTCAAAGCCCGCTGGTTTACCGCCGCGGCATCAACGCTGGTGCTGGGCTGCGCGGCCGGGGCGGCTGCGGCCCTGATGGCTGGACTACTGGCGTGGCTGGCGCACGGATCGGCAGGCATCGGCCGGCTCACGGACCTGGGCCCGGACTTTCCGACGACGGCGGCCTGGGTAGGCGCGGAGGTGGCCGTAGGCGTCGTCGTCGGCTTTGCCGTGGGGCCGTGGCTGGAGCGGCAACCGGCGGTACCGGACCTGGACGACGGGCAGCACCGGGACGCCGCAGCCGAGTTGGAACCCGAGCGCGAATAGGGGCCGGCCCCGGCCGTCGCCTAAAGTTGTGCCATGCGCATCGTTGTACTGGTTTCCGGGACCGGCTCCAATCTCCAGGCCGTCATCGACACCATCGCAGCCGGCCACCTCGCGGTGGAAATCGCCGCGGTGGGCGCGGACCGGCCGGGCACCTTGGGGATAGAACGCTCATCCGCCGCCGGGCTGGAAACCTTTGTGGTCAGCTTCAAGGACTTTGAGAACCGTTCAGACTGGGACGCTGCGCTGTTGGCTGCCGTTTCCTATTACGAACCGGACTACGTGGTCTCATCCGGATTCATGCGGATTGTGGCGCCGGGCTTCATCGATGCCTTCCCGGGGCGCTACATCAACACCCATCCGGCGCTGCTGCCGTCTTTTCCCGGTGCCCACGCGGTTCGCGATGCCCTGGCCTACGGCGTCAAGGTCTCCGGGTGCACCGTGCACTTCGCCGACGCCGGCATGGACACCGGGCCGATCATCGCCCAGACCGCGGTCGCGGTGGAGGATGGCGACACCGAGGAGACCCTGCATGAACGGATCAAGGTAGCCGAGCGGGAACTGCTGATCAAGGTCCTGGCCCGGCTGGCCCAGGACCAAAGTATGGAACGTCGGATCAATAGCCGCGGATAGCGGCGCCCAGATGCCCGCTGTGCCGGTCAAGCGCGGTAGCCGCTTCCTCCGGTGACAGCCCGGTGAGCACCACCAGAATGGCTGCCTTCACCGAGCCCCCGGTCGCGGCCAGCGCTGCCGCGGCGCGGGCGGGGTCCGCGCCGGTGGCCTGGATGACGGTGCGCTCGGAGCGGGCGCGCAGCTTCGCGTTGGTGGCTTTCAGGTCCACCATCAGGCTTCCGTAGGTCTTGCCAAGCCGGACCATGCTGATGGTGCTGATC
>DATIMB010000037.1:0-7650 GCA_035475875.1 Micrococcaceae bacterium | reverse complement strand
GCAGAGTGGTCACACGGTCAGGGCGAAAGCCTTACCGCTGTCAGCGCGGCAGGTTGTTCACCGACTGGCACTGGGTAGGCTGCTGCGCCGTCTGTGAGACCACGTCCGGCGGGAGCTCGGTCTGGCCGAACTTCACGCCGGAGAGGAAGTCCTGGCCGGCCTGGATGCGGACGCCGTTGATGCCCGGGGTGGGGACCAGTGCGCTGGCCGGAATTCCGAAGAGATTCGCCACATCCTGGGCAACGTCGGCAAAGTCCGGCCCATAGAGGATCTGCGTGGTCCCAACCGCGGCAGCGGCAGTGTTCTGCGCGGTGTCCGTGTACCCGGCCGCGGCCAACGCATTGGCCAGTTCCAGGGAACGTCCCTGTACTCCGGTGGCATTGGTCACAGTGATCGGCTGAATCGCCTTGTTATAGGCGGCAGCGCTGGCCGGGGCCGATGCGGCGGCGGCGTCAGGAGCCGGTGCCGAGGCGGTTGCGGCACCAGTTGCTGCGGCCGTCCCGCCGGTCAGGTCGGCGTCACTGCGGACGGCTGCGAAGACCTGGCTGGCCGCCGGCTGGAGCAGCTGGACCCGGCCCGGATCCGGCGCATATGCCGTCCAGGGGACCGTGACGAAGGCGACCTTGGACAGGTCCACGTTCTTCAACCGGCCGGCGATCGCCATCATGGAGTTGACGTTGGACAGACCCTTGTCGACGGTGAGGTTCTTGGTGACGGTCTCCGCGATGCTGTACAGCTTCGGGATATCCGTCAGTGTGCCTTCATCCTTGATCTTGCGGGTCATCGATGCCAGGAAAGCCTGCTGGGCCTTGATTCGGGAAATGTCGCTGGCGTCACCGAAGGCGTGCCGTTCGCGCAGGAAGGACAGCGCCTGTTCGCCCTGGATGTTGCTCTTACCGGCCGGCAGGTCCAGCCCGGAGGCGGGGTCCTTGACTGCGGTATCCACACACACCTCCACCCCTCCCAGGGTGGTGGTGAGCTGCTTGACGGCGTTGAAGTCGGCCAGCATGAAATGGTCGATGTTCATCCCCGTCATCTGATTAATGGCCGCCACCGTGCAGCCGGGGCCGCCCAGGCTCAGGGCGCTGTTCAGCTGCCCGGCCTGCTGCGGAGCAGAGAAATTGCCCGTCGCGGGGTTACGGCAGGCCGGAATCGGTACGATCAGGTCGCGGGGGAAGCTGATTACGCTGACGCGCTTGTTGTCTGCCGAAATGTTCATCAGCATCATCACGTCTGAGTTGCCGGCGCCGCCGGAATCCGAGGTCGAGCCGTACTCGCCGTCGGAGCCCGTGCGGGTATCCGTCCCCATGATCAGGATCTGCAGGGGATCGTGGTTGTCATCCGCCGCCGGCGCCGTGGTGCTGTTGGAACCGAGGTTGAGGTCGGCCACCTGGACGTTGCCCTGCAGCCGCATGACCATCACTCCGGCGACGGCGATCCCGGCCACCAGCAGTGCGGCGAGGCTGGCGGCGGAGATTTTCAGCCACAGGGGCGCCCTGCGGGAACCGCGAAAATGCCGCCCGGTCGTGGCCGGACGGCCTTTCGTGCTGGCGCCTGCTGCCCGGGCCGGACGCTGTGCTGCAGCTCCACCGCCCTGTTCGGCACGACGTCGCCCCATAGAGTGAACCTTCCATCGGCTACAAAGAACTCAGTCAAGTGTACGGGTCCACGCTGTGAATACGCTCGTAGCGGACGGTTAGGGTCCTCAAGGCTCCAGCTTAGAAGCCGAGCTTGACCAGCTGTTTCGGATCGCGCTGCCAGTCCTTGGCCACTTTAACGTGCAGGTCCAGGTAGATCCTGGTGCCCAGCAGGGCCTCGATGCCGCGCCGGGCATTGCTGCCTACCTCGCGCAGGCGCGAGCCAGCCCGGCCGATGATGATCGCCTTCTGCGAGGGGCGCTCGACATACAGGTTGACCCGCACATCGAGCAGCTGGTTATTCTCCGAACGGCCCTCCCGCGGCACGATCTCCTCCACCACGACCGCCAGCGAGTGCGGCAGCTCGTCGCGCACGCCCTCCAGCGCAGCCTCGCGCACCAGTTCGGCCACCATCACCGCCTCCGGCTCGTCGGTCAACTCGCCGTCCGGATACAGCGGCGGGGACAGCGGCATGTGGCCGGCCAGCACGGTGGAGACGGTCTCCACCTGGAAGCCGTTCGCGGCGGAGACGGGTACGACGTCGGCCCAGCCGTCCCCGCCCAGCGCCTCCCGGCCCAGCTCGGTGACGGCCAACAGCTGCTCGGCCAGCGCTGCCCTGTCCACCAGGTCCGTCTTGGTGACCAGGGCGACGACGGGTTTGCCACCCAGCTGGGCCAGCTGGGTGGCGATGAACTTGTCTCCGGGGCCGATCTTCTCATTCGCGGGCAGGCAGAAGCCGATGGCGTCGACCTCGGCCAGCGTGTCCGCCACCAGGTCGTTCAGGCGTTGGCCCAGCAGTGTGCGCGGCCGGTGCAGCCCTGGGGTATCGACCAGGATGAGCTGGAACTGGGGCCGGTGCACGATTCCGCGGATGGTGTGCCGGGTGGTCTGCGGCTTGGCCGAGGTGATGGCCACCTTCTGCCCCACCAGGGCGTTGGTCAGCGTGGATTTGCCGGCATTGGGCCGTCCCACCAGCACCGCGAATCCAGCACGGAAGCCTTCCGGGCCACCGTCTGGTCCGGCGATTTTGGGCTTGGTCATGATTCGCTCCCTGCGGTGTGGTCGTCGTGCATTAGGTCGTTGAGTTCAGTCTCCGCCGGGGCTGCGGCGGAAGCAATGAGGTGGCTGACCCTGTTCCGGCGGCCCTCCAGCCGCTCGGCGCGGAGCCGGATTCCGGAGACTTCGACTTCGCTGCCCACAATCGGAACCCGCCCCAGTGCCTTGGCCAGCAGTCCGCCCACGGTGTCCACCTCGTCGTCGTCGAGCTCAATGTCGAAAAGCTCGCCCAGATCGTCCACTCCCAGACGGGCACTGATCCGGTATTCACCGTTGCCCAGCTCCTGGACCTCCGGCGTCTCGGAATCGTATTCGTCCACGATCTCGCCGACGATTTCCTCGATCAGGTCCTCCAGCGTAACCAGTCCCGCCGTTCCGCCATACTCGTCGATCACGATCGCGACATGGGTCGATTCGACCTGCAGCTCCTTGAGCAGCTCGCTGACTGGCTTGGACTCGGGCACGTAGCGGACGCCCCGGACAATCGATTCCACCATTGGAGCGGTGTCCCGGGCGCCAAGCCGGTACTGGGTGGCCACCACGTCCTTCAGGTAGAGGATGCCGCGGATCTGGTCCGTGCTTTCGCCGATGACGGGGATCCGTGAGTAGCCCGAACGCAGGAAGACCGGCATGGCCTCGTCCAGCGAGGTGCCCTCGTCGAGAGTGACTATGTCCGTCCGCGGTACCATCACAGATCGCACCAGCGTGTCCCCGAGATCGAAGACACTCTGGATCAGTTCCGCCTCGCTGCCCTCCAGCATTTCGGACTCGCTGGCGCGGTCGACGAACTCGCGGAACTCCTCTTCGCTGACAAAGGCATCATCGCCGCGGGGTGCCCCGGGTGCCACCGCACTGCCCAGCGCGACCAGCCAACCCGGCACCGGCCCCAGGATCCAGCAGAGGAAGCGCACCAGCCAGCCGGTGCCGCGGACGACGGCGGCCGAATGCAGCCTGCCCAGCTGCCGCGGCGAGACGCCCACCAGGACGAAGCCGATGGCCGCCATCACCACGGTGGCCAGCAGGCCGGCCAGCCACACACTGTTAATCAGATTCAGGAACAGCAGGCCGACTGCGACGGCTGCCGCCATCTCAAACCAGACCCGCCAGAACCGCAGCGCGTTCATGTGCGCCACCGGCGCAGCAAGGATCCGGCCCAGTGACGCCGCGGGGCGTTGGGCTGCGACCGTTTCGGCATCATGGCGGGGAAAGAAGTTAAAGGCGGCCTCGGCTGCGGTCAGCACGGCGGCAATGGCCACGAATACAAGCCCCATCGCGATCAGGGCCAGCGTTATCACTGCATGGTCTCCCGCGGCGCAGCCTTGCCCAGGAAGCCGGCCAGCAGTTGGCGCTGCAGCGAAAACATCTCTTCCTTTTCCTCCGGCTCGGCATGGTCGTAACCAAGCAGGTGCAACACGCCGTGCGTGGTCAGCAGCAACAGTTCCTCCGCTGTCGAATGGCCCGCCGCGCGCGCCTGCTCCTCGGCCACCTGCGGGCAGAGAACAATGTCCCCCAGCAGCCCGGCCGGAGACGGCCGGTCCGCGGAACCGGGACGCAGCTCGTCCATCGGAAAGGAGAGCACATCGGTGGGACCGGGCTCATCCATCCACTCGACGTGCAGTTTCTCCATCGCCTCCAGGTCCGCCAGGATGATGGACAGCTCCGTCTGCGGGTGCACGTACAGCCGGTCCAGGATGTACCGGACAAGCCGGACCAGGCTTTCCTCGTCCGCCGGGATGCCGGATTCGTTGTTGACCTCGATGCTCATCCCCGGCCCTCCTCGTTGCTGCTGGCGGACAGCTCTGCCTGGCTACCGCGGCCGGCCTGGCCGTTGCGGCTCCCCCGGCTGTCCTTGCTCTCCTGGCTTCCCCGGCTCTCACGGCGGCGTGCCGCGTGCTGGCCATTGCGCCGTTGGGCGTCGTCCCACCGGCCATACGCGTTGACAATGTCCCCGACCAGTCGGTGCCGCACCACATCGGAGGCGTCCAGCATGGAGAAGTTCACGTCGTCGATATTCTGCAGGATCCGCTCGACGATCCGCAGGCCGGAACTGGCGCCGGAGGGCAGGTCCACCTGGGTCACATCCCCGGTGACCACCATCTTGGAACCGAAGCCCAGCCTGGTCAGGAACATCTTCATCTGTTCCGCCGTGGTGTTCTGTGCCTCGTCAAGGATGATGAAGGCGTCGTTAAGGGTCCGTCCGCGCATGTAGGCCAGCGGAGCGACTTCGATGGTCCCGGCGGCCATCAGCCGCGGGATCGAGTCCGGATCCATCATGTCGTGCAGGGCGTCATAGAGCGGACGCAGATATGGGTCGATCTTGTCGCTGAGGGTCCCGGGCAGGAAACCCAGCCGCTCGCCCGCCTCCACGGCCGGACGGGTCAGGATGATCCGGTTGACTTCCTTCTGCTGCAGGGCTTGGACCGCCTTGGCCATCGCCAGGTAGGTTTTGCCGGTTCCGGCCGGGCCGATGCCGAACACGATGGTGTTCGCGTCGATGGCGTCGACATAGTTCTTCTGGTTCAGCGTCTTGGGCCTGATGGTACGGCCCCGGCTGGAGAGGATGTTATGCGTGAGCACATCCACCGGCGAGGCCACGGCCTGGGACCGCAGCAGGGTCACCAGCTGCTCCAGCACGGCCGGGGTGACAACGGTCTGACGTTCCACCAGTCCGCGCACCTCCTCGAAGAGCCGCATGATCCGCGGCACCTCGGAAGCCGGACCGGTGATGGAAAGCTCATTACCGCGGGCATGGAAGCTCACAGCCGGATAGCTGGCCTCGACGAAGCGCAGCGCCTCATCGTGGGCACCCAGCGACTGGACCATCTGTTCCGTGGACTCGAAGGACACGATTTCCGTGCGGACGTCGGCTACTGAATGCGGGAACGAAGGGGCGGCCGTCTGTGCCAGTGGCCGCGATGCGCTGTTGCCCGATACTGAGTCTGTCATAGGTTCGGCCCACCGGGGCCTGGGATCTCTCCTTGGTTCGTCCGTGACTTCATGTCCCTAACTTGCACCCCATCCTACGGCAAGTCCCGTCCCACGGCAGCGGAGTCAACAGGCTCATCGGGTGCCAGCCGGGCCGGCTCGGGGAAATTGCCGGGACATCCGCCGGGGGTACCAGCCGGGCCGCCTCGGGTCGTGTGGATATCGGGGCGATCTCGAAAGGGTTTCGATCCGGTTTCAGTTCCGGCCCACGGCCCCGTCCGGGCATTTTGGCCAAGGCCCCTATGCCAAGCTGAATTGGGGGAAAACGGCGGGCAGTGTGCCCATACCCTCGATATGAAGGACAGCATTATCAGGACAGCAGCCAGCAGCGCGACCCGAGGGGGGTCGCCACCCGACCCCGCGGGCCAATGCCCTGCCCGCGGAGCAGGCCGCTACGCCGTCGGCCCTGCCGCCGCCGGCCGCTCCGCCGTCGCCCGCCTGCTTCCCGCTGCAGCCCTCTGCGCCACGCTCCTGCTCACCGGGTGCGGCGGGACCAATGCGCCGTCGTCGTCCGATTCCACCATGCCGCCGTCCGGCGGGCCGGGTCCCACGTCCACCGTGACCAGTGCTCCGCTTGAAACCGCGCTCAGCGCATCCAAGGTCCCGGTGTACTGGCTGGGGCACAGCAACAACGACATTTACCTTTACCGCGAATTCCTGCCGGGTGGCAACAACGCCGACCCGATCCAGACAGCCCTGCAGGGGATGACCAGCCAGAAGCCGCTGGACGCCGACTACTTCACGCCGTGGAAGAAGGCCTCCACCCTCAGTGCCTCGATCTCTGCCAAGAACGTGATCACCGTGGACATCTCCTCGGACGCCTTCAGCACCGGTGTGGACGAGGGGATCGCCAAGCGCGCCATCCAGCAGCTGGTGTACACCGCCACCGCCGCCGCCGCAAACGCCGGCCTGATCGATTCGAACCAGTCCGTGCAGGTCGTCATCCTGGTGGACGGGCACACCGACTACCAGGCCTTCGGGAAGGTCAAACTGGACAAGCCGCTCACCCGCGAAGGCAGCTATGTGGCCCCGGTCTGGATCATCGACCCACAGGATTCGGAGACCGTCCCGGACCCGGTCAAGGTGGACGGACGCGGCATCTCAGCCGATGGCAAACTGAGCTGGCAGCTGCTCAAAACGGACAGCTCGGGGAGCAAAAGTGTCTACCTGTCCGGCAGCACGCCGGTCGCTGCCGGCGCCTCCCAGCTGGGAACGTTCAGCTTTACGGTGGCTCCGCCGCCCGGCACGTACGAACTGCGCGTCTTCGTGAAGGATCCGGCTGACCCGACTGCCCAGCCAGGGGTGGACAGCAAACAGATAGTGGTCCACTAGGGCGGCAGGTTACCAGCGGCCCAGCTGAAGCTACCAGCGGCCCAGCTGAACACTGAGCAGCGCGACGGCGGCTGGCCCGGCCGTGGAGGAGCGCAGCACATGCGGGCCCAGACGGGCCGGCTGCGCGCCGGCCGATGTGAGCAGCTCCACCTCCCGCACACTCATGCCGCCCTCGGGGCCGACGATGAGCAGGATTTCCGCTCCCGGCTGCCGCTCCAGGTCCCTGCGCTGGAGTTCAACGGCGGCGCCCAGCGGGTGCGCGGCCTCCTCATGCAGCAGGACGGCCAGCGGCGCGCCGGCGACCAATGCGGCCAGCGCGGTGGAGTCGACGGCCTCGGACACCTCGGGAACGCGGGCCCGGCGGGCCTGTTTCGCCGCAGTCCGCACGGTGGCACGCCATTTGGCCAGCGATTTGGCCGCCCGCTCGCCCTTCCAGCGCACAATCGAGCGTTCCGCCTGCCAGGGGATGACGGCATCGACGCCCAGCTCGGTGGCCGTCTCGATGGCCAGCTCGTCCCGGTCGCCTTTCGCCAGGGCCTGGACCAGCACCAGGCGATGCGCCGGCGCCGGCTCCTGGCAGACCTGGTCAATGCGCAGGTGCAGCTCGCCGGGGGAAGCAGCCGTGACGGTCCCGGTCACG
>DATIMB010000036.1:0-1690 GCA_035475875.1 Micrococcaceae bacterium | reverse complement strand
CCGGCCAGCGTCTTGTGCACGGTGGAGGTGACGACGTCGGAATACGGCACCGGGGAGGGGTGCAGGCCGGCGGCCACCAGGCCGGCAAAGTGCGCCATGTCCGTCCACAGCAGCGCGCCGACCTCGTCCGCGATGGAACGGAAGGCCGCGAAGTCAAGGTGCCGCGGGTACGCGGACCAGCCGGCGATGATGACCTGCGGCTTCTCCGCAATGGCCTGTTCGCGCAGCCGGTCCATGTCGATCCGGAAGGTGTCTTCCTCCACCTGGTAAGCGGCCACCTGGTACAGCTTGCCGGAGAAGTTCAGCTTCATGCCATGCGTCAGGTGCCCGCCGTGCGCCAGCGACAGACCCAGGATCTTGTCCCCCGGATTGATCATGGCGGCCAGCGCGGCCGCGTTCGCCTGCGCCCCCGAGTGCGGCTGGACGTTGGCGTATTCCGCACCGAAGAGGGCTTTCACCCGTTCGATGGCGAGGTTCTCGGCAACGTCGACATATTCGCAGCCGCCGTAGTAGCGGCGCCCCGGGTAGCCTTCCGCATACTTATTGGTGAGCACCGACCCCTGGGCCTCCAGCACGGCGCGCGGGGCAAAGTTCTCGGAGGCGATCATTTCCAGCGTGCCACGCTGGCGGCCCAGTTCGTCCTTCAGGACGGCGGCGATTTCGGGGTCCAACTCGGCGAGCGGGACATTGGTCACAGATTGTGCGGTGTTAATGGACACGGAGGACTCCTGGCTGGGATGGGTACGTCTACAGGTCAGGCTACCTGTAGACGGTCCCCCGACGCACAGTAAGTCGGCTCCGAAGACGCCATCCGTACGGGTTCCCGCCACAGGTAAAACACGACCCTCGGCCCAGGCGTACGATCCGTGGTCTTGCAATGATGTCGGTCGGCACTGCGCTGCAGGTTGCCGGTCAACGCCGTGTTGCTCCCCGGTGGTGTCCACCCAACGCCAGTTGCAACAGGATTAAGTGTATTACAGGGCGGGGGCCGGATCGGGCCCCGGGCCGGTGGGCCGGTACCCTTAAGCCCGTGAGCGAGCATGGAAACACCCCGAAAGCCGAATTCGTCCTGACCCTCTCCTGCGCGGACCGGCCGGGGATTGTGCACGCCGTGACCGGAGCCCTGCTGGAGGCCGATTGCAACATTACGGACTCCCAGCAGTATGGCAGCCCGGCGACCGGCACCTTTTTCATGCGCGTGGCAGTGGAAACGCCGACGACGTTCACCCTCCTGCACGCCCAGCTGACCCCCGTGGCGCAGGCCTTCGGGATGAACTGGGAACTGCACAGGTCCGGGGCGCCGGTGCGCACCCTGATCCTGGCTTCGAAAGCGGCCCACTGCCTGAACGATCTGCTGTTCCTGCACCGCTCCGGCACCCTGCCGATCGAGATCCCGGCCATCGTCTCCAACCACCTCGATCTGAAGGACCTGGCCGACTTCTACCAGATACCGTTCCACCACATTCCGGTCACGGCCGAGACCAAGGCCGACGCCGAGGATGCGCTGCGGCTGCTGATCGCCGCGCACGAGGTGGAACTGGTGGTGCTTGCCCGCTACATGCAGGTCCTCTCCGACGAACTGTGCGCCGAACTGACCGGGAAGGCGATCAACATCCATCACTCCTTCCTGCCCTCCTTCAAGGGCGCCCGCCCCTACCACCAGGCCCATGCCCGCGGCGTGAAGATCATC
>DATIMB010000035.1:0-3324 GCA_035475875.1 Micrococcaceae bacterium | reverse complement strand
ATAGCCGAGGACCAGGCCCAGCACAACAACGACCAGGACGACGGCGCCGATGATGCCGCCCAGAATACGGCGGCGGCGCAGGGAGACGGTTGGGTCAGCCTCCTCCGGCACCAGCTCCGTGGCGGAGTCCGGCTTGTGGGTGAGGACCGTGGCTGCCCTTCGCGTGACCGGACGGCCGGCAATGGCGGGAATCTTGCCCTCGGCCAGCGCCGTTACGGCCGCACCAACGAGTTCATGCGGGCGCCCAGCCAACTCCTCCCGCATGACCGCAGCCGACAGGTGGGCGCCCAGGTCCTGGTGGTCCCCGTCGGGCTCCCCCGACTCCCCCGGGTTCCCGGACTCCCCCGGGTGCCCCGGGTGCCCCGGGTCGGCCGAACCCGCGGGAGCTGCAGGGTCCCGATTGGGCTCGGCACGGTCCGGGTTCGACGGGGTGGCATCCGGGGTGCGGGGGGCACCATCCGTATTCGCCCCGGCTTCGTTTGGCAGGGCGGTCCCGGCGCCCGCAGGAGCATGGCCCCCCGCGGTGACTGCCGCCGTCGTCGTTGCCCCGAGGCTTGGAGCCGCCCCAGCCGCCCCGGCAACCGGAACCGTGCGCAGCGAAGCCGTCTGGACGTCGTCGCCCGTAGCTTCTGCCACCTCAAACAGCACCACGGTGACGTTGTCAGGGGCACCGGCGGCGAGGGTGAGCTCAATGAGCTTGTCCGCACAGGCGTCCAGGTCCGGCGTGCCGCGCACCACGTCCTCGATGACCGAGGTGCGGACAAAATTCAGGCCGTCGGAGCACAGCAGCCAGCGCTCGCCCGGCTCGGCCTCGAACGTGGTCAGATCCAGCTCCGGAGAGGCGTCCACGTCGCCCAGAACGCGCATCAGCACGTTCTTATGCGGGTGCGTTTCCGCCTCTTCGGGCCGCAGCCGGTGCTCGTCGATGAGCCGCTGCACAAAGGTGTGGTCAACACTGATCTGCTCGAAGACGCCGTTCTTGAGCCGGTAGGCGCGCGAATCGCCGATGTGCGCCATCTCCAGCCTGTCCCCGGACAGCAGCAGGGCGGTGACCGTGGTACCCATGCCAGCCAGCTTGGGGTTCACATGCACCAGCTCGGAGAGCAGCGAATTGGCGGTCTGGATCTCGTCCGCCAGGAACGTGCCGGCGTCCCCGCGGTACCCGTCGCGGTCCAGGTGGATCAGGTCCAGCACGGTGGAGGCGCTGGCGACGTCACCGCCCGCATGGCCTCCCATGCCGTCCGCCACCACGGCCAGGTAATGCCCGGCGTAGGCGGAATCGTCATTCTTGGCCCTGATCATCCCCACATCCGACCGCGCCGCATAGCGGAGCACGAGTGGTCGTTCAGCCATGCCTACGGCCTCAATTCGATGACCGTCTTACCGATCCGGACCGGAACGCCCAGCTCGACGGGCAGGGCGCGGGTGAGCTGGTTGTCGCCCAAATAGGTTCCGTTGGTGGAGCCCAAATCCTCAATAAACCAGCGGCTGCCCTGCGGGAAAAGGCGCGCATGCCGGCCGGAGGCATAGTCGTCCTCCAGCACCAGCGTGGCGTCCTGGGCGCGGCCGAGCAGGATAGGGCTGCCGGACAGCTCCATCACCTTTCCGGCCAGCGGACCCTCGGTCACCAGCAGGCGGTGCGCCTGCTGGCGGGCCGGCGGCGCCTCCTCCACCAGCTCCGGGTGCTTACGCGCCTCCCGGGCCGTGGGGGAACCCACCTTGGCCTTGCGGCCGATCACCAGATCCCTCCGCATTGCCGCAACGATGCTGAAGATCATGATCCACAACAGCAGCAGGAAACCGAAGCGAAGGACGGTGACGGTCAGTTCACTCATCCGCGTCCACCGTTCTTCACGGGAATGAGGCGGAAGACGATCTTGGTCCGGCCCATGGAAATGGAGGCGCCGTCGTTCAGCGGGGCCGAGCCGTTGACCTTGCGCCCGTCGACGTAGCTGCCGTTGGTGGAACCGAGATCGACGGCGGTGGACTGCCCGTTTTCTGTACGGATTTCCAGGTGCCGCCGGGAAACGCCGGTGTCATCAATCAGGATGTCCGCCTCGGAGGAGCGGCCCAGCACGATCGACGGCGCGTTCAGCGAGTACCGCTGGCCGTCGATGTCCAGCACCGGCTGCAACCGGGTGGACTGCGGCTGGCGCGGCGGCGAGGCCGGCGCGTGCGATGGGTAGTTCGACGGGTACTGCGGGTGGGCTGGCGCTGCCGGGCCTGCCGAGGGCGCCGGGTAGGCCTGGGGCTGGAACTGCTGGGGGGCCGGGGCATGGGGAGCATACGGGCCGTGGTCCGCCGCATTGGCGCGCTCGGTCTGTGAGCTGACCTCGAAGATGCCCGCCCTAAGGTCGGCGTCTTGGGTAAAGGAGACCCGGACTGGGCCCTGCAGGACGTAGCCCTGGCTGCGGGCGTGGTTGATCACCACATCGCAGAGCTCCTCCGCCAGCGCTGTGCCCCAGCTGCGGGCGCGGTCGAAGTCGGGTTCGCTCAGGCGGGCCTCGAACACGTTCGGGGCCAACGTGCGCCCGGCCGCCAGCGTCATGGCCTTGTCGTCCAGTTCACGGCGCAGCCTGCTGGCAATTTCCACCGGCTGGACCTGCGATTTGGAGCCGCGCGAGAAGGCACCGCGTACGGCTTTTTCAATGCCTTTCTCGACATTATCCAATAAACCCATCGGCCCTCTCCTAACGTGAACTCGATATCCGGCAGGTACTCTTCAGGTGCGCAGCGGCCGGACGGGTACAGCTGTTAAAGCGGTGCCCGGCGAATCCGCACTCCACCTGATACTACTTGGCGAGTCTGCGAATGACCTTAACGGCTGTGCGAAGCGGCATCGATTCGCGGGCCGTTCCGTGGCGCTGGGGGAGCGGCGGGATAACCGTTAGAACTGGTGGGACAGGCGCGAACTGGAGGCGGGACAAGCGCAGAACTGGCGGCGGTTCGCGCTGGCGGATGAATCGGCGCCTCGGTGGGCGGCCTGGCCGCCCGGGAAGGGCCACTGCCCCAATGGTGGAACAACCGTTGCAGGCTCGGCGGAAGCACCATGCAGCATCCCTCCGCTGGCCGCCAGGCACTGGCCCGGATGGCCGTTTAGGTATTTGGGCGGATTGTCCGTTATGCTTGATCTCGCTGTTCTTACAGCTTCGAATCTTCGGATGAGAGCTGAAAGAAGGGCTGCGCGCGAGTGGCGGAACGGCAGACGCGCTGGCTTCAGGTGCCAGTGTCCGAAAGGGCGTGGGGGTTCAAATCCCCCCTCGCGCACGCAAAAAGGCCCCCGGTTTTCCGGGGGCCTTTCCTTATTTTCGCTGACTCCTTATT
>DATIMB010000034.1:0-17474 GCA_035475875.1 Micrococcaceae bacterium | reverse complement strand
TCCGCCGAAAAAGGACGAAGACCAGACGGAGAAGCTGGAAGACGAGGCTTACGGCGGCGAAGACGACACGCCGGACGTGCCGTTGCCCGGCTGAAGATAGGTCCGGACGCTAAGCCCGTGCCGACGGCGGCCGGCTGTGGTCAGGCAGCGATGGCGTCCAGTTCCTGGATCGCGTCGCTCGGCAGGTCAAGCGACGCGGCGCTGATGTTGTCCCGGAGATGTGCCAGCGAGGAAGTCCCGGGGATGAGCAGGATGTTGGCTGAGCGTTGCAACAGCCATGCCAGGGCCACCGCCATCGGGGTGGCGCGGAGGCGTTGTGCGACGCGGTTGAGGGTGTCGGACTGCAGGGGAGTGAACCCCCCGAGGGGAAAGTACGGCACGTAGGCGAGGCCCTGCTCCGCCAGTTCGTCGACAAGCGCGTCGTCCTGCCGGTTGGCGATGTTGTAAAAATTCTGCACGGAGACGACGGGCGCGATCTGCTGCGCTTCGGCGATCTGGGCGGCGTTGACGGTACTGATGCCGAGGTGCCTGATCAGGCCCTCTTGCTGAAGCTCCGCCATGGCGGTGAACGGTTCGGCGATGGAGCCCGGAGTGGGAGCGTCAAACCCGCCGAGCCGGAGGTTTACCAGGTCGAGGACATCGAGGCCGAGGTTGCTGAGGTTGTCGTGGACAGCCTGGCGGAGCGCATCGCGTGAGCGGGCCTGGGGCCAGTTTCCCTGCTCGTCCCGCAGCGAGCCGACCTTCGTCACGATATGGAGATCCTGCGGGTAGGGGTGCAGCGCCTCCTTGATGATCTGGTTGGTCACGTGGGGTCCGTAGTAGTCGGCGGTATCAATATTGGTGATGCCCCGATCGACGACCTCGCGTAAGACGGCGATTGCGCCGTCCCGGTCGGCAGGCGGGCCGAACACATGCGGGCCGGCGAGCTGCATCGCTCCGTACCCCATCCGGGTCAGCGTGAGATCGTCTGCGAGAGGAAAGGTGCCTCCGGGGAGGGTTGCCTTGGTCATGTTCCTTCTTCCGACGGTGAATGGTGGGTGCGCTCTGGCGGCGGTCAGTCCGCGATGCTGTGGCTGAATGCCGTCAGGCGCGACTGCATCTCCCAGTAGGAGGTTGCGGCCGGCGCTTGCTGGCCGTCGCGCAGGGCGTTGGCGACATTCACGGCCGCGTCCACGGCTGCGCGGTAGGGCAGGGAGCCGGAACTCACCCGCCGAACCCCTAGCTCTCCCAGTTCGGCAACAGTCAGTGCGGGATGTGCCAGCACATTGACCGGCAGCCCGATCCCGGCGGTGATGCTCCGGATGTCCTCCGGGGCCACGACTCCGGGGACAAAGATGCCGTCGGCCCCGGCGTCGGAATAATTCCGGGCACGGAGCAGCACCGCATCCACAGTGGCCTGTTCGCCAAACCAGAAGTTGTCCACCCGGGCATTGACGAACACACCCGGGCTGCGGTGCTTGACGGCGGCAACCTTGGCGGCAAAGGCTGCCGGATCCACCAAATGCCCGGCCGTGCTGTCTTCCAGGTTGACCCCGGCCACGCCCAGGGCAGCCAGTTGGGCCACAAATTCTGCAACCTCGGCGGGGTCGTCGGAGTAGCCGTCCTCGATGTCCGTCGTGACGTGGACGGGCAGGCGGCACAGCTGTGCTGCCAGGGTGGCGGTCTCCGCCTTACTGGACCGGCCGCCGTCGGGCAGGCCGGCGCTGGCCGCAATGCCAAAGCTGGTGGTGCCGACGGCGGGGAACCCTGCCGTTGCAAATGCAAGGGCGGATCCGAGGTCCCATGCATTGGGCAGCAGGAGCGGCGCTTCAGCGTGGTGGAGTTCGAGAAAAGTGGCCATTTCATTCCCATCCCGTATCAGCCAAGCCGGTGGATTCGCTTTCAGTCTATAAAGGCGGCCGGAGGGCACAAGGTGAGCGGCTCCGGGGAAAACCCGGAGCCGCTCACCTATGCCCGTTCACGCTGTTCCGGGTGCTATTTCAGCCAGGCATCCACCTTGCTGGTGTTCGCGTCGATCCATTTCTTGGCCGCGGCGTCAGGCGCCATTCCGCCCTGGATGTCCTTGGCCACGGCGTTCTGGTCCTCATTGGTCCACTTGAAGGCCTTGATGAGTTTCGCGGCCGGTGAATCGCTGTCGGAGAGCTTTTTGGAGATGACTTTGTTCAGGTTGTAGACGGGGTAGTCGCAGGCCACCTTCTCCGGGTCGGTGTCGCAGCCCGCTGTCCAGGCCGGGAGATTGACCTTGACCAGCGGGACTTCGGAGAGGAACCACTGTGGCTCGTAGAAGTAGCCCAACAGCGGTGTCTTATTGGCTTCGGCGGTCCGGAAGGACTGGATCAGGGCCGCTTCGGAGCCGGAGAAGACCACCTTGTAGTTGAGGTTGAGGTTCTTCACCAGGGCTTCGTCATTGGTCACGAACGCCGGGTCGCCGTCGAGGACCTGGCCCTTGCCGGCGGATTCGGAGGTCTTGAACAGGTCGGCGTATTTGTTCAGGTTCGCCCCGTCGGTGATGTCCGGGTATTTGGCAGCCATCCACGGTGGAACGTACCAGCCGATGTGTCCGATGTTGCCGGTGGGTCCGGCGTCGACGGCGACCTTCTGGTCCGTGATGTACTGCTTGGCCAGATCCTCGTGGCCCCAGTTTTCCATGATGACGTCCACCTGGCCGGAGGCGAATCCCTGCCAGGAGATCTGCTCGTTCAGGTTTTTCTCCACCACGTTGCAGCCGAGTTTGTTTTTGGCAAGGTAGTCGAAAACGGCGGCGTCGGCGGTGTAGCCGACCCAGGCGTTCAGGGCCACGTTAATGGTGCCGCAGTCGGTTTTCGACGGTCCGGCGGCGGCAGCCTGGTTCACGGTTGCAGCGCCGCAACCGGTGAGCAGCATGAGCGCCCCGATGGCCGCTGCGGCGGCAGGCAGACTTCGGTGCAAGAGTCCTGCAGTTTTGGCCATGGTTTTCTCCTTGTATTCGGTTGTTAGATCTTGCTGGCGATTGGTTTTTTGGCGGGAAGCTGTTGACGGGCCGGCGTTGCCGCCGCGGCCTGGGTGATGCGGTCCAGGAGGATGCCCAGGAAGACGATGGCCAGGCCGGCGGCCAGGCCCTTTCCGAAGACCGAGCTTTGGACGAAGCCGGCGACGACGTCGTAACCGAGACCGCCGGCGCCCACCAGGGCTCCGATCACCACCATGGCAAGGACATACATCAGGCCCTGGTTGGCGGCCAGCGCCAGCGTCTTGCGGGCCATGGGCAGCTGGACTTTGCTGATGACCTGCCAGGGTGTGGAGCCGCTGGACACTGCCGCCTCTACCACCGTTGGTGAAATCCCGGCGATGCCGTCGGCGGTGATCTTGATGGCCACGGGCGCGGCGTAGATGATGGCTGCCACGATGGCGGTGAAGCGGGTGGCCCCGAACAGGCCCAGGAACGGCACCAGGTAGACGAAGGCCGGCATGGTCTGGCCGGCGTCGAGCATGGGCCGCATCGCCTGGTCGAGCCGGCTGGAGCGGCCCATGGCGACACCGAAAACAATTCCCAGCAGCATCACGATAATCGTGGCCAGCAGCGTGCTGGCGAGGGTTACCATCGCGTCGCTCCACAGACCCAGGGCGATGATTGCCGCCAGGCTGAGAGCGGTAAGCACGGCCAGCTTCCAGCGGCCGATGGCGTAGGCCACCAGCACGATCACGATGGCCAGGAGGTAGAAGGGGGTGTCTGTCAGCAGCGATTGGAAGGGGTTGAGGATGCCGACCGTAACCGCTTCCCTGAAGGAGTGGGTCAGGAAATAGAGGTTGGCCTGCAGCCAGCCGCTGGCGGTATTGACGCCGGAGCCGATGGCTGGACCGATGTTGAGGTTCTGCGGGAACACTGCGGCCCAGAGCATGGTGCGGGAGAACTGGACCAGGGCCAGGGTCGCTGCCAGAGTGACTCCGAGCACGATGACCCGTGCCCGCCCGGACAGCCTGCGCGACGTGGCGGCCCCGGGCTCGGCTCGCTGGCTTGCCGCGGTGGTGACGCGGTCCAGCACGATGGCCATCAGCACGATGGCCAGTCCGGAGTTCACTGCGGTGCCCACGTCCAGCGACTGCAGGGCGACGACGACGACCTGGCCCAGTCCGGGGGCAGCGATCAGGGCCGCAATGGTGACCATGGACAGCGCGGCCATGGTGCTTTGGTTGATACCCATCACGATGGTCCGCCGCGCCATTGGCAGCTGCAGGGTGCGCAGACGCTGCCAGCCGGTGGTACCCAGCGAATCGGAGGCCTCCCGGGTGTTCTCCGGAATGCCGCGGATGCCATGGGCGCTCAGGCGGATCACCGGTGGGGCCGCGTAAATCACGGTGGCAATCACGGCTGAGGCGGGTCCGATCAGGAAGATCAGTGCCAGCGGGGCCAGGTAGACGAAGGTGGGCATCGTCTGCATGAAGTCCAGGACGGGGGTGAGAATCTTCTGCACCCGGTTATTGATGCCGGCCAGCACGCCCAACGGAATACCGACCAGCAGGGTCAGCAGCACGGCCGTCACCACCAGGGAAAAGGTATAGGCGGCGTCCACGAACAATCCCTGGAACCCGAAGAAGGTGAAGACGGCGGCGGTCAGCAGCGCCACCCGCACGTTGCCGACGGCGAAGGCAATCCAGGTCAGCACGGCCACCGAGCCGAGCCAGCCCATCACCGGAATAAGTTGGCCGGTAGGGCTGGCGGCGAAGATGGCCATGAAGAAGCTGGCCACCGCGCCGACCACGCTGCGCAACGGGGTGAGCAGGTAGACGAACACCGGGTTGCCCGCCCGGTTGTCTGCGATCCAAGCGTTGAAGCTGTTCAGGCTTCGGTGCAGGTCGGTCAGCTCGGAGGCCGGCAGCGCCAGGCTGGCGGTACCGTGCAGGAACGCGAAGCCCAACAGCCAGAGGGCGCCGGCCGCCAGCAGCAGACCGGTACGGCCGCTGACCCGGCGCCAGGGCGCCCGGGCCGCGGCCAGCGGGACCGCGGCTGGCGGCCGTTCGCGCAACAGCGTAGCCATCAGGCCACGGCTTCTTGGCTGGTGCTCACGGCACGCCGGCCGCCACCGTCGCTGCCGCCCCGGATGACGGAGAGGATGCTGTCACGGTCGATCTGGCCCAGCACGGCCCCGCCGGGCTCCGCCACCAGAACCGGACAGGAGGAGTCCATCACCAGCCCGATCGCATCCCTGATGACCGTCCCGGCAGCCAGCACCGGAGCGTCCGGAGGGGTACCGGGGCTGACCGGACGGGTGATCCATTTCAGCGTCAGGACATCCGCCCGCGGCACTTCGGAGACGAAATCGGCAATATAACTGTCGGCCGGTGACCCCACCAATTCGTCGCCTGAGCCCATCTGGACCATCTCGCCGTCGCGCATGATCAGGATCCGGTCCCCGAGCTTGAGTGCCTCCGACAGGTCATGGGTGACAAAGACCATGGTCTTGCCCATTTCCTTGTGCAGCCGGATCACCTCGGCCTGCATGTCGCGGCGGATCAGGGGGTCCAGGGCGGAGAATGGTTCGTCGAAGAGGATGGTGTCCGGGTCCCCGGCCAGTGCCCGGCCCAGCCCGACCCGTTGCTGCATGCCGCCGGAGAGCTGGTCGGGGTAGTGCTGCTCGTAGCCCTTCAGACCCACCAGCTCAATGATTTCGCGTGATTTGGCGTGCCGTTCCTTCTTGGCTGCACCACGGATCTGCAGGCCGTAAGAGACGTTGTCCAGTACGGTCCGGTGTGGAAGCAGGCCAAAGTGCTGGAAGACCATGGACATCTTGCGCCGGCGCAGTTCCCGCAGTTCCGCGGTGCCGGCCTGGAGCACGTCACAGCCGTCCACCAGCACCTGGCCGGAGGTTGGCTCAATCAGCCGGGTCAGGCAGCGGATCAGTGTCGACTTCCCAGAACCGGACAGGCCCATGACGACGAACACCTCGCCTTTGGCCACGTCGAAGTTCATGTTCCGCACGGCGGCCACGCAACCGGTGTCCTGGAGCAGCTGCGCCGGTGGGAGGCAGGCCAGCTTCGGATCCTGGGGGACTTTCTCGCCCCGGTTGCCGAAGACCTTCCACAGGTTCTTTACGGAAATAACCGGATCACTCATGCTTGGACTCCTGCCGTTGGGGTGAGAACCAGTAGCTGGCCGCGGGGTTGATGTTCTGCCAGATGTGCTTGGTTTCGCGGTATTCGGCCAGGCCGGCCAGACCGAGTTCGCGGCCGTTGCCGGACTGGCCGAAACCGCCCCATTCCGCTTGGGGGACGTAGGGGTGGTAGTCGTTGATCCAGACCGTTCCCAGCCGCAGAGTTCCGGCCACCCGCTGCGCCCGCGAGGCGTCGGACGTCCAGACGGCCCCGGCCAGCCCGTAGATGGTGTTGTTTGCCAGCGCGACCGCTTCCTGTTCGGTCCGGAAGGTCTCCACCGTGAGCACCGGGCCAAAGGATTCCTCCTGCACCACGGCCATCCCGGCGTGGCAGTCGTCCAGGATGGTGGGCGGGTAATAATGGCCGGCATCCAGCGGGGACGCCTCCGGGATGACGCCGCCGCACAGCAGCCGGGCGCCCTCCGCCACGCCTGCCTGGACATAGGCGTGCACCTTGTCCCGGTGGGCCGACGAGATCAGCGGCCCGGTTTCCGCGTCGTCGTCGAAGGGTCCGCCCAGCCGGATGAGCCGGGCCCGGCGGACCAGCTCGGCGACGAAGTCGTCGTGGATGGACTCTTCCACGATCAGCCGGGCGCCCGCGGAACAGACCTGGCCGGAGTGCAGGAAGACGGCGGTCAGCGCATTGTCGAGGGCGCTTTCGCGGTCCGCATCGGCAAAGACGATGTTGGGGTTCTTGCCGCCCAGCTCCAGGGCCACCCGTTTCACGGTGGCGGCCGCTGAGGCCATGATCAGCTTGCCGGTGGCAATTCCGCCGGTGAAGGAGACCAGGTCCACGCCCGGGTCGGAGCTGAGCACCGCGCCGACCTCCGGTCCGGGACCGGTGACCAGGTTGGCGGTGCCCGCCGGAACGCCCGCCTCGTATAGCGTGTCCATCAGCAGGATGGAGGTCGACGGCGTGAACTCGCTGGGCTTGAGGATGAAGGTGTTGCCGGCCAGCAGGGCCGGGGCGATCTTCCACGAGGCCTGCAGCAGGGGATAGTTCCAGGGCGTGATCAGGGCGCAGACACCGACCGGGGCGTACACCACGCGGCTGATGGCGCCGGGCTGGCCGGTGTCGATCACCCGGCCCGAGTCCGTTCCGGCCAGGCCTCCGTAATAGCGGAAACAGGCAATAACGTCGTCAACGTCGTATTCCGCTTCGGCGTAGCGCTTGCCGGTGTCCAGCGATTCGGCACGGGCGTAGATCGCCTTGTCGCGGGCCAGCAGCTCGGCCGCGCGCAGCAGGACGCGCCCGCGTTCCAGTTCCGGCAGCCCGGGCCAGGTCCCGGAATCGAAGGCCCGCCGGGCGGAGGCGACGGCGGCCCGGGCGTCGTCGGCCGTGCCCTCCGCCACGTCTGCCACCGGCGTTCCGTCCGCCGGACACTGGATGGTTCTGGTGGCTCCGCCGGCGGAACCGGACCAGGCGCCGTCCAGGAAGAGTCCCCGGGCCAGGCCCGTGCCGGTTTTGATTGCAGTTGGAAGGGTCATGGCTCTCCTCAATCCCGTGCCAGGCTGGATTCCGGCAACTGCTCCGGCCCCGGTATCCCGTCCCGGGTCTGCTCCGGGTACAGCGCGCTGGATCCGTGCCGGTAGAACTGCGCTGCCGACGGGGCCAGCGGTGCCCGCCCCAGGATCAGGTCGGCGGCCTTTTCAGCGAGCATCATCACCGGGGCGTAGATATTGCCGTTGGTCACGTACGGCATGGCCGAGGCATCCGCCACGCGCAGCCCGGTGGTGCCGTGCACCGCCATGGTCAGCGGATCCACCACCGCCATTGGATCGGAGGCAGGTCCCATCTTGGCGGTGCAGGACGGATGCAGTGCGGTTTCGGCGTCCCGGGCCACCCAGTCCAGGATCTCCCGGTCGCTCTGCACGGCAGCACCGGGGGAGAGTTCCCCGCCGTCGAAGGGACGCAGGGCGGGCTGGGAGAGGATGTCGCGGGAAATCCGCACCGCTTCCAGCCACTCCCTGCGGTCCTGGTCCGTGGAGAGGTAGTTGAACACCATGGACGGGTGCACGGTGGGATCCGTGGAACGGATCTTCAGGCTGCCCCGGGCGTCCGAATACATCGGCCCGATGTGCACCTGGTAGCCGTGCTTGGCCTCAGCCTTCTGCCCGTCGTAGCGCACCGCCACCGGCAGGAAATGGAACATCAGGTTGGGGTAGGCCACATCCTGGTTGGAGCGGACAAAGCCGCCGCCCTCGAAATGGTTGGTTGCGGCCGGACCGGTGCGGCCGAACAGCCACTGCGCGCCGATGAACGGATAGCGCCACAGACTCAGATTCGGCTGCATCGACACCGGCTGGGTGCACGCATGCTGGATGTACACCTCCAGATGGTCCTGCAGGTTTTCCCCGACGCCGGGAAGGCCGACGACGGTGCGGATGCCCAGCGAGGCCAGATGTCCGGCCTCGCCCACGCCGGAAAGCTGGAGCAATTGAGGGGTGTTGATGGCTCCCGCGCACAGGACCACCTCGCCGGCGTTGACACTGTGTAGTTTGCCGTTGCGGCGGTAGCTGACCCCGGTGGCGCGGGTGCCGCTGAAGTTGATCCGGGTGGTCAGGGCGCGGGTCAGCACGTCCAGGTTGGGCCGGTTCCGGTGTGGCCGCAGGTAGGCCCGGGACGCGGAGAGCCTCTGGCCCCGGTGCACATTGCGGTCAAAGGGGGCAAAACCCTCCTGGCGGTAGCCGTTGACGTCATCCGTCAGCGGATAACCGGCCTCCTGCGCGGCGGCGAAGAAGGAGCGGAACAGCGGATTGGTCGCCGGCCCCCGTTCCAGCACCAAGGGGCCGTCATGGCCGCGGAGCTCATCGTTGGGGTCGGCGGCCAGGCAGTTTTCCATCCGGTTGAAATAGGGCAGGCAGTGGGAAAAGTCCCAGTTCTGCATGCCTGCGTCGGCACCCCATCGCTCGTAGTCCAGCGGGTTTCCGCGCTGGAAGATCATCCCATTGATGGAGCTGGATCCGCCCAGCACCTTCCCGCGGGCATGGGCGACGCGGCGCCCGCCCATGTGCGGCTCGGGGTCCGACTGGTAGCGCCAGTCATAGAACGGGTTACCGCTGGGGAATGTCAGCGCCGCGGGCATCTGGATGAACAGATCCCAGGGGTAGTCGCTGCGGCCCGCCTCCAGGACCAGCACGCTGCGGGAGCCGTCGGCGCTGAGCCGGTCCGCCAGTACGGATCCGGCGCTGCCGCCGCCAACAACGACGTAGTCGTAGGTTTTGTCTGTCATGGTGCCGTTCTCCTTGAACCGTGCCGGGGCATCGATAGCGCGCTTATCCAGGGCCTCATCCGCGCAGCCGTTCCATCCCCGGATCCACCAGCGGTTCAGCCGCCACGGTGGCCGCGATCCGGCGGCCGAAGTACTCAATCTCCACCGGGTCGCCGACCGCTGTCGCCGCCGGTAGCCAGGCGTAGGCGATCGGCTTGCCCACCGTGTACCCGTAGGCCGCGCTGGTCACGTAGCCCGCCGGCGCGCCGTCCAGGTAGACCGGTTCCTTGCCCAACACCACCGACCTGCCGTCGTCGACGGTCAGGCAACGGAGCTCCCGCGCCGCCGGCTGCTCGCGCCGCAACCGCAGGCCATCAGCGCCCACAAAGCCGACCTGCTTGCCGGCTCCGTCCTCACCGGTCTTGGCCTTGCTCACCGAGAAGCCCAGGCCGGCCTGGTAGGGATCGTGCTCCGGGGTAACATCGGTGCCCCAGAGCCGATAGCCCTTCTCCAGCCGCAGGCTGTTGAAGGCGCCACGGCCCGCGGCGATGATGCCGTGCTCCTGCCCGGCCTCGAAGAGCAGGTCCCAGAGCCGCAGCCCGTTCTCCGCCGTCGTGTAGAGCTCCCAGCCCAGCTCGCCCACATAGGACAGGCGCATGGCCGTCACGGGGATCCCGCCGATGCGTACCTGCTTGGTGCGGAAGTAGCGCAAGGCATCATTGCCGAAGTCATCCTGGCTGACCTTAGCCATCACCTCGCGCGCCAGCGGCCCCCACAGCCCTATGCAGCAGGTGGAGCCGGTGATGTCACGCACCTGCACCCATGCCGCCACATCGGCTGTTGTCTGCCGGCGTGCCTCCACGCTGAAATAGTCAAGGTCGATATTGCCGTTCACCCCGACCTGGAAGGTGTGTTCGTCCAGCCGGGCAATGGTGATATCGCTGCGCACGCCGCCGTCACCTGCCAGCAGCAGGCAATAGGTCACGGCCCCGGGCTTCTTGGCGATCTGCCCGGTGCTGAGCCGCTGCAGCAGTTCCAGCGCACCGGGACCGGAGACTTCCAGCCGTTTGAGCGGCGTCATGTCATAAAGGGCGACGGCGGTGCGCGTCTTCCAGGCTTCCGCGGCGGAAATGGGGGAGGAGAAGCGGGCCGCCCAGGCCTCGCGTTGCGGCGGCTGCCATTCCGCCGGCAGCTCGTCGAGCAGGCCGGCGTTGGCTTCGAACCAGTGCGGGCGCTCCCAACCAGCGGACTCCAGGAAGAATGCGCCCAGTTCTTTTTGCCGGACATGGAACGGGCTCACCCGCAGGTCCCGGGGCGAGACACGGGGCTGCAACGGGTGCAGGATGTCGTAGATCTCCACGAAATTCTGCTGCGAGGTTTCACTGACGTAGCTGTCCGCTGTCTGCACCTGCTCGAACCGGGAAACCTCGCACTCATGCAGTGGCGTCCGGGACTGGCCCTCGACCAGCAGTTCCGCAACCGCCCGGGCCACACCGGCCGAGTGGGTGACCCACACAGCCTCTGCCACGTAGAACCCTTCAACATCCGGGGATTCTCCCACCAGGGGACCGCCGTCCGGAGTGAAGGAGAAGATACCGTTGAAGCCGTCCCCGATCTGCGCGGCCCGCAGCGCGGGAAGCAGTTCCCGGCTGTCTTCCCAGGAGGGCAGGAAATCCGCCTCCGTGAAGTCCAGCCGGGAGGGCATCTTGTGTTCGGACATCTGGCTGGCATCCACCCGCGGCAGTTGTGCCATGTCCACGGGCATTGGCCGGTGCGCATAGGAGCCGATGCCAAGCCGGTCGCCGTGTTCGCGGTAGTAGAGGTCCCTGTCCTGGTGGCGCAGGATCGGCATGCCGGCGCCGTTGGGCATTTCGTTGCGTCCGGCCAGTTCCGGCAGCGCCGTCGTCGTGACGTACTGGTGGGCCAGCGGCAGCAGCGGCACGGCCATACCCACCATCGCTCCGATCTGCGGACCCCAGAAGCCGGCGCAGGAGACCACGATGTCCGCCGGCAGCACGCCGTCCGGGGTGCGGACGCCGGTGACCTTGCCGCCACTGTGTTCGATGCCCGTGACCGGGGTGGAGCCGATGAACGTTGCGCCCGCCTCCGAGGCCCGCTCGATCAGCAACTGCACGGCCCGCGCTGCCAGCGCCAGGCCGTCGGAGGGGACGTAGAGTCCGCCCAGGACCATGCTCCGGTTGATCAGCGGATGGTGCTTTTCGCATTCGTCCGGATCGATGATCCTGGCCTCGATGCCCCAGGAGCTGGCGTAGCCGTGCTTGCGGTGCAGCTCCGCGAGCCGCTCCGGAGTGGTCGCCAGCTCCAACCCGCCCACCTGGTTGAAGCAGGAGGTCCCGCCGGCGTTGAGCGAGAGCAGCTTCTCCACCGTGTAGCCGGCGAAAGAGCTCATGGTCTTGGACGCATTGGTCTGGAACACCAGACCGGGGGCATGCGAGGTGGAACCGCCCGCCAGCTGCAGCGGACCCTGCTCGATGACGGTGATGTTGGTCCAGCCGCGGCTTAGCAGCTCGTCGGCCAGGTTCGCGCCGACGATGCCGGCGCCGATGATGACAACTCGGGGTGATGGACTCATGCTGATGGTCTCCAGGGGCTCGGATGCGGGGTGGGGCCGTGCATTGGGGATGTGGGAGTGGGAACCGGGCCTCCGGTCAGCGGAAGACCACCGTACGGGATCCGTTGAGCAGCACGCGGTGCTCCGCGTGCCAGGACACGGCCCGGGAAAGGGCAAGAGCTTCGGCATCCCGGCCGACCGACGCCATGGCCGATGGATCCAGGCAATGGTCCACGCGGATCACCTCCTGTTCGATGATGGGACCCTCGTCGAGGTCGGCGGTGACATAGTGGGCGGTGGCGCCCACTAGTTTCACCCCGCGTTCATAGGCCTGGTGATAGGGTCTGGCGCCCTTGAACCCGGGCAGGAAAGAGTGGTGGATGTTGATCGCACGGCCCTGCAGTGCCCGGCAGAGGTCGTCGGAGAGTACCTGCATGTACCGCGCCAGGACTACGAGATCCGCTTCATAGGCGCCCACTGTCTCCAGCAGCCGGCGCTCGGCTTCGTGCTTGGTCTGCGCTGTCACCGGTATGTGGATGAACGGCAGGCCGGCGCCTTCGGCCATCGCGCGCAGATCCTCGTGGTTGGAAACGACCGCAACGAGGTCCGCACTCAGGTTACCCGAGCGCCAGCGGTAGATCAGGTCATTGAGGCAGTGGCCGAATTTGGAGGCCATGACCAGCACCCGCGCCCGGACACCGTCGGTGATTTGGAAGCTCATGCCAAAGTGTTCGGCTACAGGGGCGAAGCTGCGGCTGAGCTCCGCGGCCGACCGGGCGCCCGCGCCGGTGTCCAGGTGGTCCGGGCGGAAGGCCGTGCGCAGGAAGAGGGTGCCGGAGACGTGGTCGTCCACCTGCTGGTGTTCCAGGATGTCGAAGCCGCCTTCGTCCAGGAAACTGGTTATCGCATGGACAATTCCGGGCCGTTCCGGGCAACTGAGGGTCAGCACGTAAGGGCCGCCGTCGGCTGCCGGATCCGCTGTCATCGGCCCGACGCCGGGGCCGGCTGCCGGGGATGCCCGGACGAGGGTTGGTTGGTTCACCGGTTACCACCTCACTAATGGTCTACTGGATGGGAAACTGAAGGAGTTGCTGCTCGCCTCAGCCGTGGCCGTGGACGGTCACTCCGGGAGGCAGGTTAGGCACTTCTGCGGACTCGGACACCATGATGTCCCCGTCCACCACGGTCACGTCGTGGACCCGGACCGGCAGCTTGGCCGGCGGTGCATCCACCGAACCCGTGCGCAGATTGAACCGGGAAGCATGCAGCGGGCACTCGACCTCGCAGCCTTCCACCCAGCCGTCGGCAAGCGAGGCATCCTGGTGCGTGCAGGTGTCGTCGATGGCAAACAATTCGCCGTCTTCGGTATGGAAGACAGCGATAGGAGGTGAGGTATTGAGCCGGAGCGAGTCTCCGGGGGCCAGCGAGCTGAGTGGACATGCCTTATGCATCCGGGCCTCTTTCCGTACCGGATCCCGAAGGGCCGTTGGGCCGCCGTCGGCATCCTCGTTTCGCTATGAACAACTCTGTTCGTATTACGCAACATCGTGATGCAGATCACGGACGTTGTCAAGGGCTGTAATGCGTACGAACTTTTCCTTGACAAGTTCTCCTGAAGGCTTCACGCTGTTTCACATGGCGCAGTCAGTTGCGCTTTACGCAATTCAAACCATCGCGGTAGAAGTGAGGTGGCGACCATGCAGACTGTGGTCATTGTAGGAGCTTCACTGGCCGGAATTTCCTCGGCGCGCGCATTGAGGTCCCAAGGTTACGCCGGCGCGCTGGTCGTCGTCGGCGACGAATCCGAAAGGCCCTATGACAGGCCTCCGCTGTCCAAGGATTTCCTGTCCGGAAAAATGAGTGCAGCCGAGCTCTGGCTGGAAGCAGACCAGGAGGACCTGGGCATCCAATGGCGGCTGGGTGCCGCCGCGACGGACCTGGACGTCCACGAACGCATCGTTACCCTGGGCGACGGCAGCCGGCTGCCTTTTGACGGCGCCGTCCTGGCCACCGGCTCCCGTGCCCGCACCCTTCCGGAAACGGCAGGAATACCGAACGTCCACACGCTACGCACACTGGAGGATGCCCGTCGGCTTCGCGAACAGTTGAGGGCCGATGGAAGGTTGGTGGTGGTGGGAGCCGGATTTGTCGGTGCCGAAGTTGCCTCCACTGCCCGCTCGCTGGGCATGGACGTGACGGTCATCGGCGCCGATGAAGTGCCGCTTGCCGGCCCGCTCGGCGCACAGATGGGTGCGCTCGTTGGCGGCCTGCACCGCGCACATGGTGTTCGGCTGCTCTGCGGGACCCGGGTGGAGTCCTTAGTGGTCGACGACGACGGCACAGATGGCGGCACAGCCGCCACGGCCGTCCGCTTGGCGGACGGGCGCGAGGTGCCAGCCGACGTCGTCGTCGTCGGTATTGGCGGCCTGGCCAATACATCCTGGCTGCGTGGATCGGGGCTGGACCTGGCAGACGGCGTGCGCTGTGATGCGGCCGGGCGGACCGGCGTCCCGGGCATCGTGGCCGTGGGGGACTGCGCGGCCTGGTTCGACGACCGCTTGGCTGCGCACGTTCGGCTGGAGCACTGGACCGGGGCACTGGAACGGCCCGCCGTTGCCGTGGCAGCGCTGTTGGAGGACATGACCGACCAAGACGGAAGCCAGGCCGTGGCTCAGGCGGCTTTCGATCCCCGCTCGGGCCGACTAGCCGTTCCCTACTTCTGGTCCGATCAGTACGGAGTGCGGCTCCAGTTTGCCGGCACGGCGGGACTGGCCGACCGGGTGGAGATCGAGGCCGGCGACCCGGCGGCATTCAGTTTCCTGGCCGTTTATTACCGGGGAGAGGAAGCCGTCGCCGTGCTGGGCCTGGACCAGCCGCGGCTGTTCACCCGGTGGCGCAAGGCCTTGGAAAAGGCGGTACCCTCGGCGGCCCGATCACGTGCTGCGGTCCCCACGCTGGCCGTTTCCTGAGCATTTTTCGTTGTTGTCCCATTGATCGAAAGTCCCTTCACCGCCGTTGCTGAGGAGCAAAGAATGACCGCAGAAGTAATCTCGCCGAGCCTCATCCCCACCCTGCCGGGCAATGCCTACGTGGACGAACAGATTTTCCGCGCCGAGCAGGAGCAGATCTTTGAAAAGATGTGGTTCTGTTCGGTGCTATCCGCAGACCTGGCCAAGCCGGGGTCCTTCCGGACCGTGCAGGTGGGGCGCGAAAGCATCATCATCAACCGCACCCGCAAGGGCGAAGTGCGGGCCTTCTACAACATCTGCCGCCACCGCGGGGTGAAGCTGTGCATGGAGGAATCGGGCGAAGCGAACCGGGCCTTCCAGTGCCCCTACCACGCCTGGACCTACGACCTGGAGGGCAAGCTGATCGCCGCCCCGAACCTGACCAAGATGCCGGACATCGACCGGCAGGAATACGGACTGGTCAAGGTGGCCGTCCGTGAATACATGGGCTACATCTGGGTCTGCCTCGCCGAGGAGCCGCCGTCATTCGAGGAGGACGTGATGGGCGCCATCGAGGAGCGGCTGGGCGACCTGCGGGCCATTGACGGTTACGACATTGCCAATCTCAGCCTGGGCCGGCGGATCCGATATGACGTCAAGGCCAACTGGAAGCTCATCATTGAAAACTTCATGGAGTGCTACCACTGCGCCACCATCCACCCGGAGCTCACCGAAGTGCTGCCGGAGTTCGCCGACGGGCTCGCCGCCCAGTACTTTGTGGGGCACGGTGCCGAGTTCGGGGCGGATATCCAGGGCTTCACGGTGGACGGGACCGAGGGCGTGGACAGGATCCCCGGCATCGGGGAGGACCAGGACCGCCGCTACTACGCCATCACCATCAAGCCCACGGTGTTCGTGAACCTAGTGCCGGACCATGTCATTATCCACCGGATGTTCCCGCTGGCCGCAGACCGCACGGTGGTGGAATGCGACTGGCTTTACGTGCCCAGCGTGGTGGAGAGCGGCAAGGACCTCACCGCTTCGGTGGAGCTGTTCGACCGGGTCAACCGGCAGGACTTCGATGCCTGTGAACGCTGCCAGCCAGCCATGGGCTCGCGGATCTACGCCAAGGGCGGGGTGCTGGTGCCCAGCGAGCACCACATCGCCCCATTCCACGAATGGGTCACCGACCGGCTGGCCGGCACCATCGGGGCCTAGTCCGGCTCCCGCACCCCGTGTGGCGGTGCGGAATATCCCATCCGTTCGCTGATCAAGTGCCCGGCCTGCTTCAGTTCCTGGAGCAGGCCGGGCATTTTGTCGGGATCGAAGCGGAAGGCTGGTCCGGAAATGCTCACCGCCGCGATCACCACTCCGCGATGGTCGCGCACCGGTACCGCAACGGCATTCATCCCGATTTCCAGCTCCTCGTAGGTGCTGGCGTAGCCGGCCTGCACCGCGGCGGCCAGCTGTTTTTCCAGCGTGCGCCGGGAGGTGACAGTGTTGGCGTTGAAGGCAGGCAGCCCGGATTCCTTCAGGATCCGGTCCCGGGCGGCGTCGTCGAGGTAGGCCAGCAGCACCTTGCCGCTGGAGGTGGCATGCAGGGGCGTGAGGCTACCGATCCAGTCGTAGGTGGCCAGACTGGAGGACCCCATAGCCTGATCCACATTGACAGCAAAAGTGGACCGCAGCACGGCCAGGTTTACCGTCTCCTGGAACTTGTGCGCCAGAGCGTTCAGGAACGGCCGTGCCTCGTAGGCAACGCTGAGCCTGCCCGGGATGGAACTGGCCAGCCGCAGGATCTCAAAACCGAGCTGGTACTTACCGCGCTCGTGGTTCTGCTGTGCCATCTCCCGGGCATCGAGGGCGCTGAGCAGCCGCGAGGCGGTGGATTTATGCACGCCCATTTCCTCGGCAATCTCGCTGACACCGGCACCGCCGGTGCGCGCCAGGATCTGCAGGACCGTGATGGCCCGGTCCACCGATTGCACGCTGCTGCGGGCAGCACCCTCGGCATCGGGCTCAATCTCGGTCGTCTCGCCGTCTTCCATAGGATCATGCTCTCACTTCTGTCACGGTATGGTCCGCAATAACTGTGTGGGTAGGATATCGGACGTCAGCAACGGGCACCGGACAGGTGTTGGACATGCATCGGATCGTTGATCAGCTCGAGCCGTTGGCCAGTGATCCGTTGAACGGGCCAAAGATCGCATCCAGCCAACGCTGGTCGCGGTGTGACGGGTGCGATCGCCGCGACCGGGTGCGTCGATCGCCGCGACGTGGAAGCCGTGCGCAGGACCGCCTGCCGGACACCCACGAGGCCAGCGCTGGCGCCCGCTTGTGCAGGACACCTCTGTGGCCCGTGAGCAGAAAGCGGAGCGCCGGTATCGGCCGACGCCCGCTCCGTGAACCTCGCCGCCGGTGCCTACTGTTCTGCTCCTGAAGCTCTACTCCTGAAGCGGTCCCTGGACCCCCCGGTATGGCGGACCTTGTCGCCGACAGTTGGGCAGTTCAGAATGGTCTGCATGACAGCGTCAGTTGATGCACTGGGTGAGAAGAGGCTGGCTGCCATCGGCACCGCGGTGTTCGCCGCCGCACCGGCAACCGTTGCAGGTTT
>DATIMB010000033.1:0-5350 GCA_035475875.1 Micrococcaceae bacterium | reverse complement strand
GTACTCCTACATAGGACAATTCGAACGGGGGGACTACTGCGCCCCGACAGCCTAGTTCACCATATTTTCAGCCCGAACGCGCATTGCTGTGGAAAAGAGGCTTCCGGGCGTGACGGCAGACACGGCATCCGCAGACGGCACAGGAAGGTCAGGCAAGGTCTCTGACCTCGGGGACGAAAATGGCCGTCAGATGCATCTGTTCACGGTTTATTGCGGGGCCGGCACGTTCGTCGTGTCAGTGGTCATCGCCGTCGTCGTGCTGGCCCGCAAGCCGCGTGCTGGACGTAAAGGCCGGCGTGGGCACCTCAGCCGACCGGGATCAGGAAACCGTCCAGGACAAGATTCCCGACGTCGGCCAGCAGCTGGCCGATCCGTGCCTGGGCACCAGCGTCGTCGTCCTCCCAGGTCAGTAGTGCGGACAGCGCCGAGGCAATCTGGCCCGCCGACAGCTCCCCGTCGCAGGCGGAAACGAAGCCCGCCAACTCGGTGCTCATCAGGTTGGTGCGCCGCAGTCCGGCCCCCTGGCGGAGCAGGATGACGCCGGGATGCTCCGCTCCCGGACGCTGGTGCCGTTCCTCCGTCACGTCATCGGCTACGACGAGGTGCGCGGAGGGCAGGTCGGCTGCGGCGAGCCAGTCGGCGCGTTCGACGGCGGCGGCCAGGTGGGGTCCGATGGGCTGCTCGACCGGATGACGGATCTCCTCGAACCGGAGGATGCCGGCATTCCCGGTCTGCTGGTTCGCCGGGCGGCGAAGCCAGATCATGCCGAAGCCGATAGCGCGGACCCGGCGCGAGTCGAAATCCTCCAGATAGTCCGCATACGCCTGCTCGTAGGAGGCACGGTCCCGGCTCTCGGAGGCGTCCCGCAGCCAGGTCTCCGCATACTGCAGAGGACCGATTTCCTCGCGCTGGATAAACCAGGCGTCGGTGCCGGCCGCAACCCACGACCGCGGACGCGAATACCAGTGGTGCCCTCTGTCCGCCGGCCCAGCATCCTCGGCCGGCCCAGCATCCTCGGCCGGCGCTGCAACCTCGGCCGGCGCCTCGTCGCCGGCCTGGACTGCATCGCGGGCTCGCCCCTCGCCGTCTTCGTCGCCGCGGATTTCCCAGTTGCCCAGCATCTGCGCCATCCCGCCGGGGGAAAGGACCTGCGGCAAAGCAGCGACCAGTTCGGCCACCAGATCATCGCCCGGCATCCCTCCGTCCCGGTAGGTGAAACGGTCGCCGGCCCTCTCGCCCTGGTGCCGGGGCGTGATCACGAAGGGCGGATTGGACACCACCAGATCGAAGCTGTCACCGCGGACGGGCTCCAGCAGGGTGCCGTGGCGCAGTTCCACCCGGTCCTCGGGCTGCCGGGGATCGATGTGCAGGGCGACGGCGTTCAGCAGCAGATTGAAACGCGTGAAGGCCAGCGCCCGTTCGGAGATATCGGTAGCCACCACGTGTTGCGCATGATGGAGCAAGTGGAACGTCTGGATGCCGCACCCGGTGCCCAGGTCCAGCGCCCGCTGCACATGGTGGCGGATAGTGCTTTGCGCCAGAGTCAGTGAAGCCTGGCCGATGCCCAACACATGGTCTTTGGGCAAAACCCCGGACCGCTGGTGCGCGCCCAGGTCGCTGGCCACCCACAGGTCGGCACCGCCGCTCCCGTCGCTGTTGGCTGGCCAACCGTAGGGCCGCAGGTCGACGGCGGCTACGACCAGTTCCGCATCGGACTGCGGATCCGTCTCCTCGCGGGCCAGTCCGAGTGCCAGCAGGCCGGCAATCCCCGTTTCCGGAAACGCAGCGGTTAAGGCTGCCGGGACCACCGGCTCGGCCAGCAGCCACAGCCTGACGACGACGGCCAAGGGCCGGCCGTCGTGCATGGTTACCAGCCGGGCCGGCACCAGTTGGTCCCGGTTGAAGGCTTCCTGGGCGGCGTCCCCGAGCAGTTCCCGGACGCCGTCGACGGTGTAGTTCACTGCGGACAGATCCCGCGCCAGGGCCTCGAGCAGCGGCAGATCGTAACTCTTGGGAGCATCTGTCACATCGGCGAAATCAGCCACGGGCCCCAGCCTCGGGTTCACAGCCCTGCGGGCAGCGCAGCGTTTCCTTCCTGGCGGAACAGTCCGCGCAGTAGAGATTAAGGTTGCGGCAGCTCGGGTTGGAGCAGTTCTCGAACTTGTGGGTGGGAGCGGCGCAGCGCACACACCGGCCCACTGGCTTGGCCTTGTCGCTGAATTCCAGGTGCATCCGGCGATCAAAGACGTACAGCGATCCCTCCCATAGTCCGTCGTCCTTGAACTTTTCGCCGTACCGCGCGATGCCGCCGTCGAGCTGGTAGACCTCCTTGAAACCGCGGTTCACCATCAGGGCGCTGAGCACCTCACAGCGGACACCGCCGGTGCAGTAGGTGACCACGGCTTTGTCCTTCAGTCCGTCGTACTTGCCCGAATCGAGTTCAGCGATGAAGTCATGGGTGGTGGCGACATCCGGGACCACCGCGTTCTTGAATTTGCCGATCTGTGCCTCGAAGGCATTGCGGCCGTCAAAGAAGACCACCTCATCACCCTTGGCGGACACGAGCTCGTGCAGTTCCTCCGGCCGGAGGTGGGTTCCTCCGCCGACGACGCCGTTCTGGTCCACCTTCAGCTCCCCCGGGGCGCCGAAGCTCACTATTTCCTCGCGGACCTTTACGCTCAGCCGCGGAAAGTCCTCGGCGCAGCCGTCAGACCATTTAACGTCCAGGTTTTTGAACCCCGGATACTCTCTTGTCGTTTTGAGGTACTGCTTTAGCGCGTTGAGCTTTCCGCCGACCGTGACGTTGATCCCGTCGCCCGAGATCAGGATCCGGCCGCGCAGCCCCAGCTTTTCGCACAGCGCGCGCTGCCAGAGGCGGACCGCCTCAGGATCCGCCACGGGAGTAAAGCAGTAAAAAAGGACAATTCGGTTCAAAGCCACGCCTTTAAGCCTACGGGCTGCATCGGGGGGTGCTGCCATGATCCGCTGACGGACAGTGGGAGAATACAGGGGTGGCACTGCATGATTCGCTGATTTCCCTCCTAGGCCGCGGGCCGGACCCGGAGCAGCTCCAGCATGTGCGCCAAGTGCCCGCCCGGTCGGCGGTGACGGCCCCCTGGCCCACCTGGTTGCACGACGATATTGTGCAGGCCTACGGGAATCTGGGCGTGCACGAGCCCTGGCGCCACCAGATCCTGGGAGCCGACGCGGCGCACGGCGGCAACCATGTTGTCATTGCCACCGGAACGGCCTCCGGAAAATCGCTGGCCTATCAACTGCCCGCGCTTGACGCTGTCCACCGGGCCGAGCTGAACGTCCTCGACAACCCGGGGAAACTGGACCCGGACGGCGCCGTAGCGCTGTATCTCTCCCCGACCAAAGCCCTGGCCGCAGACCAGCTCGCTGCAATCCAGTCGCTGCATCTTCCCACCGTGCGGGCTGCCACCTACGACGGCGATACGGACCAGTCCCAGCGGCGCTGGATCCGGGACCACGCTAATTTTGTCCTCTGCAATCCGGACATGCTGCACTTCGGGGTGCTCCCCAACCACGGCTGGTGGGCCCGCTTCTTCCGCCGCCTCAAGTACGTCATCATCGACGAAGCGCACAGCTACCGGGGCGTTTTCGGTTCCCACGTGGCCAACCTCATGCGCCGCTTGCGCCGGATCTGCGCCCATTACGGCGCCGATCCGGTCTTTATCGCCGCCTCCGCCACCTCCTCCGCTCCCGCGGTTTCCTTCGGTCGCCTGATCGGCGCTTCGGTGACGGCCGTAACCGAAGACTGTTCACCGCACGGGGCGACGACGGTGGCCTTCTGGGAGCCGGCGCTGACAGAGCTTAAGGGTGAGAACGGCGCGAAGGAACGGCGCACCGCCATCGCGGAAACGGCAGACCTGCTGGCCAATCTGGTCTCCGCCAGGGTCCGCACCATTGCCTTCATCAAGTCCCGGCGGGGGGCGGAGAGCATCTCCAGCATCGCCAAGCGTCTGCTTGAGGACGTGGACCGCACCCTGCCGGGGCGGGTTGCGGCCTACCGTTCCGGGTATCTGCCTGAGGAACGGCGCGCCCTGGAACAGGCCCTGCGCTCGGGCGATCTGCTCGGAGTTTCCAGCACCTCCGCGCTGGAGCTTGGCATCGATATTTCCGGCCTGGACGCGGTACTGGTGGCGGGCTGGCCGGGAACCCGTGCCTCGCTGTTCCAGCAGATCGGGCGCGCGGGACGGGCCGGACAGGACGCGGTGGCCGCTTTTGTGGCCAGCGATGACCCTCTGGACACCTATCTGGTCCACCACCCGGAGGCCATCTTCGACGTCCCGGTTGAGGCTACGGTTTTCGACCCTTCCAACCCGTATGTGCTCGGTCCCCACCTGTGCGCGGCTGCCGCGGAATTCCCGCTCACAGCAGACGAGGTGAACCTCTTCGGACCAACCACCTCGGATCTATTGGAGAAGCTGGTCGCGGAGGGGTATTTGCGGCGCCGCCCGGCCGGCTGGTTCTGGACCCATCCCCAAAGTGCGGCCGGCATGGTCAGCCTCCGGGCCGACGGCGGCGGGCCCACCAGCATTGTCGAGGCGGACACCGGCTCGCTGCTCGGGACGATGGATTCCGCGCAAGCCCACTATCAGGCCCACCGCGGAGCCATCTACGTCCATCAGGGCGAGACCTTCCTGGTCGAGGAACTGAACGAACAGGACCACTGCGCCGTGGTCCGCCGGTCCAATCCGGACTACTACACCACGGCACGGGACGTCACCCAGATCGAGGTGCTCGAGTCCCTGCAGCACCAGCGGTGGGGCCCCGTTGAGGTGCACTTCGGCGAGGTACAGGTAACCACACAGGTGGTGTCCTTCCAGCGCAAGGCGTTCGTCTCCAACGAGGTGCTCGGGGAGGAGCCGCTGGACCTGGGTGCCCGGGATCTGTTCACCAAAGGGGTTTGGTTCACACTGGACAACCGGACCCTGCTTGACGGTGGCCTGGTGGAGCAAGAGTTTCCGGGAGCACTGCATGCGGCCGAACATGCTGCAATAGGCCTTCTGCCGCTGGTCGCATCCAGCGACCGCTGGGACGTCGGCGGTGTCTCCACGGCCATTCATGCCGACACCGGCCAGCCAACAATCTTTGTCTACGACGGGCACCCTGGCGGTGCAGGTTTCGCCGAGCGTGGCTTTGAAGCCGCGCGGATATGGCTCAAGGCGACCCGTTACGCCATTGCCGCCTGTGAATGCGACAGCGGATGCCCGTCTTGCGTGCAGTCGCCTAAATGCGGCAACAAGAACAATCCGCTGGACAAAGCCGGCGCGGTCACACTGATCGATATCCTGCTGGACGGAGCGGCCCAGGCCGACGAGGT
>DATIMB010000032.1:0-3006 GCA_035475875.1 Micrococcaceae bacterium | reverse complement strand
GGACCTGAATGCCGCGGACCTGGACCACGCGCAGCGCAACTACAGTGAGCACGGCCGCGGCACGGTCTCGCTGGTGCCGTTCGGCTATGGCGACGGCGGCGGCGGACCCACCCGCGAAATGATCGCCGCCGCCCGGCGCACCGCGGACCTGGAGGGCTCGCCCCGGGTGTCCCTGGGCAGTGCGGCCGAGTTTTTTGAGCGCGCCCAGGCGGAGTACCCCAACCCGCCGGTCTGGGTCGGCGAGATGTACCTGGAGATGCACCGCGGCACGTACACCAGCCAGGCCAACACCAAACTGGGCAACCGGCGCAGCGAGCATCTGCTCAGGGAGGCCGAACTCTGGGCCGCCACCGCCGCCGTCCGGCTGGGCCTGCCCTACCCGGCCGAGCAGCTCAAGCGGCTCTGGCGCCTGGTGCTGCTGCAGCAGTTCCACGACATCCTGCCCGGCAGTTCCATCGCCTGGGTGCATCAGGATGCGGAACGCAATTATGAGGCCATCGCCGCTGAGCTGGACCCGCTGATCACCGGGCTGGTGCAGGCCCTGGCAGGGGAGGGCCAGCAGCTTTTGCTGGCCAACGCCGCCCCGCACGAGCGTTCCGGCGTGCCGGCGCTGGCGATCGCGCCGGTCGTGCCGTCCGAGGACGAGGTCCGGATCGAGGAGACGGACGGCGGCTACGTGCTCGACAACGGCATCATCCGCGCCGCCATCGACGCGAACGGCCTGCTGACCTCGCTGATGGACTACGCCACCGGACGCGAGTCCATTGCCCCAGGGGGCGTCGGCAACCACCTCGAGCTCTTCCGGGACACTCCCAATGCCTGGGACGCCTGGGACATTGACGAGTTCTACCGGCACAACGTCACCAGCTGCACCAGCGCCCGCTCCGTGACGCTCGAACGGATGGGGTGGGAGTCCGTCGTCGTGGTGGAAAGACTGGTGGGAAGCTCACCAGTGACACAGCGGATCCGGCTGGCCGCCGGCGCGCCGTCGCTGTCCATCCAGACGCTGGTGGACTGGAAGGAGAGCGAAAAACTGCTCAAACTCGGCTTCGCGCTGGATGTCCGTGCGGACCGTTCGGCCGCCGAGACGCAGTTTGGCCACGTCTTCCGCCCCACACACAGCAACACCTCTTGGGAGGCGGCCAAGTTTGAGATCTGCGCGCACCGCTGGATCCATCTGGCGGAGCCGGGCTACGGCGTGGCGGTGAGCAACAGCAACAGCTACGGCCACGATGTGACCCGGACGGTGCGCGGGACGGATCAGGGCACGACGACGACGGTGCGGCTTTCGCTGCTGCGCGCGCCAAAGAGCCCCGACCCCTTTACCGACCAGGGCCCGCACGGATTTGAGGTCACCATCCGGCCCGGCGCCTCAATCGCGGACGCGGTGGAGGAGGGTTACCGGACCAACCTGGAGCCCCGTTCTGTGCGGGGTGCCGCTCGGGTAGCGCCGCTGTTTACGGTGTTCAACACTGCCCTGGTGATCGAAGCGGTGAAGCTGGCCGAGGATGGCTCCGGCGACGTGGTGGTCCGGCTGTATGAGTCACTGGGCGAGCGCTCAACCGGTCTGGTGACGGCGAACTTCCCGGTCCGCTCGGTGCAGGTGACGGACCTGCTGGAGGACCGGGTGGACGTGCCGGCCGGGATCGTGCTGGGATCGGATTCCGTCGAGCTGACGCTGCGGCCGTTCCAGCTGGTCACCCTGCGTTTCCGGCGCTGACCCGGTTGCCCACCCACCGTTGAGGGAACAGTCGGCCGGCCCCACCGTTGAGGGAACAGTTGAGGCCCATGTTCGCCAAAACGTGGGCGCGCCAACCGTGCTTTCAACGGGCTGGGGGGAGGGTCTGGCCGGCCACATAGTGCTCCACGCGCCGGTCCGGAACCAGCCAGATGAGGGCCACAATCGTATAGACGGCAACGCCCAGCAGCGGTTGGACAAAGGTCAGGCCCAGTCCGCTGAGGTAGATCAGCGGAGACGCGCGGCCCTTCCAGTCCCAGCCGAGCGCCTGCGCCAGCGCACCGTCCCGGCCCTGCTGGCGGATCAGCGCCTGCTGCAGCACGTAGTAGGCGATCGCCGCCAGCAGCAGATTCACTCCGTAAACCAGGACCGGTACCTGGACGAAACCGGCTTCATCCATCCAGCGGGTGGTGAACGGGAAGAGGGACAGCCAGAACAACAGATGCAGGTTGGCCCACAGCACTGCCCCATTGACCCGCCCGGCCAGCTGAAGCATGTGATGGTGGTTGTTCCAGTAGATGCCCACATAGACAAAGCTGAGCAGATAGCTCAGGAAGGTGGGTAGGACCGCCAGCAAACCACGCCAGGTCGCTTCGTCCGGGGTCCGCAGTTCCAGCACCATGATGGTGATCACGATGGCCAGGACACCGTCACTGAAGGCCTCAAGGCGGTTTTTGTTCACACTGTAATCCGGGTGGTAGCAACCATGTGCGGAAATCTACTCCGGTTTGGCCAAGACTGCTGCCCCGGCTGCCGGCCAGGCCGCTGCCCCACCTGCCCGCCTGGCCGCTGCCCCACCTGCCCGCCTGGCTGCTGCCTCAGTTGCTGACCCTGGCGGACGCCGCGATTGCCCGGGAATATGCGTTCGCATATAAATGTTGGGCTGGTCATGGAATTGGGAATCTTCAGCTTTGGTGACATCCACCGCAATCCTGTCACCGGCGCGCAGCTGAGCGCGGCGGAAAACACCGCCGACCTGCTGGAACGGGCCCGTCTGGCGGACCAGGTGGGCCTGCACTATGTGGGCATCGGTGAGCACCACCGGCCGGACTATTCGGTGAGCGCGCCGGCCATGGTGCTGGCGGCCATCGCTGCCCAGACCAGCAATATCCACGTCGGCAGTGCGGTCACGGTGCTCAGCACGGAGGATCCGGTCCGGTCTTCCAGCAGTTCGCCACCCTTGACCTGATTTCCGGCGGACGTGCCGAACTGACCGCCGGCCGCGGTTCCTTCATCGAGTCCTATCCACTGTTCGGTGCGCGGCTGGA
>DATIMB010000031.1:0-8891 GCA_035475875.1 Micrococcaceae bacterium | reverse complement strand
AGGTCCGCCTTCTGCGCCGCCTTCTTCATGGTTTCGACAATGGCCAGCAGTTGGTCGGCCACCGGCTTCGAGCCCTTCTGCAGGATCAACTCCGTCGCGGCCCGCTCCACTGCGGTCCGGGCCACGTACATGTCCCTGACTTCGTCGTCAGTCATGGTGATCACAAACAGCCCGCGGTTGCGGATGCTGATCAGCAGACCCTCCTGGGTCAGCCGCTGCATGGCCTCGCGGAGAGGTCCTCGGCTCACACCCAACTCTTTCGCCAGTTCGGCCTCGCCCAGCTGGGAGCCGGGCGCGATTTGTCCCAGCCCGATTGCCGTCCGCAGTTTGCGAGCGATGATGGACGGGGTTGATTCCCGGACCAACGGTTCAAATCTTTGCACCTCGCGACCACCTTCCCCACGTCTGGATGCGTTCCTGTGACAGAATCCATCGCGGCCGCCTGACCGCGATGTAAACTGTCTACAATCTTAGTCCCTCCCCAGCGGACAAGCCGCAACAGGCCCCGAACCGGTCGCCCGGTTACTCCTACTCCGCCCGGGAGTACGTCAGGGTCTCGTCCCTGGCGCCGCCCATCCAGATGTCCTGGCAGGCTTCCGCCATCTCGTCCAGCCCTTCCACAATCGTGGCAAAGACATTCCCCGGCACCCAGCCGGTGTCGCCGTTGAGCAGGAGATTGTTCCGGCCGTAGAAGACGGCCAGGTCAACGATCGTCGACACCGCGTCCGTCTCCGCATCCTGCTCGTAACCGTGTGAGGGGGTCTTGAGGTCGTTGGAGGTAAAGGTGAAGTAGCAGACGTCGCCGGGAATCGGGGTAACGGTCGTGTTTTCCGCGCCGGGCTCGGCAGGGGCGAAGGCCGGGACAAGATTATAGATCTCGTTCCGCGCGTACTTCCCGTGGAATACCTGCCCGCTTAGCGGGAGCGCGTCCCAGACAGCACTGCTGGTGCGCGGTGCGGCGTCGTCGTGCAGCATGGCCTTGCAGGTGACGCCGCGCTTTTCGAGGGTGATGTTGATGTACCGGGCCATAGTGTCTGCCTTACTCGCTAGGTTGGGTGGAAAGCTGGGCATTGCTGTGCGGACGGCGGCGGTGCCAGCCGGTCGCGTTCTCATAGGCGTGTGCCGCCGTAAGCACTTGGGCATCGCCGTGCCGCGGGCCCACCAATTGCAGGCCCACCGGCAGTCCCTCCGCGGTGAAACCGCAGGGAACGCTGATGGCCGGCTGCTGGGTGAGGTTGAACGGATAGGTATACGGTGTCCACGACGTCCAGTCCTGCGAGACAGATCCTGCCGGGACGTCGCGCCCGGCCTCGAACGCAGGAATGGGCAGGGTGGGCGTCACCAGCAGGTCGAACCGCTGGTGCAGGAGCCCCATTTCCTTCCCCAGCTTCATCCGCACCGCGGTGGCGTCGAGGAAATCACTGGCGCTGAAGCCCCTGTGCCGCTCCAGGGCGGCAGCGAGATTCGGATCGATGCGATCCATAGCCGCGGGTCCGTAACCGTCCACCACCTTGGCCGCCCCGCTGAACCAGAGCACGTGGTAGGCCTCCACCGGGTCCGACCAGCCCAGGTCGATCTCCTCCACCTGGGCACCAAGATCCGCGAGCACCTGCACGGCGGCGCGCACCGCGGCGTCCACCTGCGCATCATTCGTACCGTAGCCAAGATCCGGGCTGAAAGCGATCTTCCGGCCGCGGATGCCGTCACCCAGGCCCTCCAGGAAGGAGCGGGTCGGCGCCGGGCCGGCGGACCAGTCGCGCGCATCCGGTCGGGCCAGGATGTCCAGCATCAGCGCGGCATCGGCCACGCTGCGCGTGATCGGACCGGCATGCGAGAGCGTCCCGAAGGGACTGGCAGGGTAGAGCGGGACGGTTCCGTAGGTGGGCTTGAAGCCGACGACGCCGGTAAAGCCGGCGGGAATGCGGATAGAGCCGCCGCCGTCGGTCCCCACCGACCAGGCACCCATCCCCTGCGCCACCGCCGCTGCGCTGCCGCCGCTGGAACCGCCGGAGGTCCGGGAAGTGTCCCACGGGTTTCGGGTGATGCCGCAGCGCAGGCTGTCCGTGACGCCCTTCCAGCCGAACTCCGGACTGGTCACCTTGCCCAGCAGCACGGTCCCACTCTCGCGCAACCGGGCCACCGAGGGCGCATCCTCCGTCCAGCCGCCGTCGTCGGCCGCAATCAACTGCGAGCCGCGCAGCGTCGGCCAACCCTCCGTGAGCAGCAGGTCCTTGATGGACGTCGGCACCCCGTCGCCCGGGCCCCGCGGTTCATTGCGGTGCCAACGGGCCTCCGACTCACGGGCTGCGGCCAGCGCCGAATCCGCATCAACCAGGCAGAAGGCGTTCACGTCGCCGTCATGGCGTTCGACGGCGTCGAGGGCCGCCTGGGTGGCTTCTACCGGGGAAACCTCGCGGCTGCGGTAGGCGCCGACCAGTTCAGTGGCCGTGGCCCATTCCAGTGACTCCATCACGCTGCAAACTCCCTTGGTTCAACCGATGTTGATGTCAGGCTATGTGCTTCCCGTCACGATTGTCAACAATCCTACCGCTCTATCTTTTGCGGAGGTCTCTTTGTACGATTGTGAACAATACGCGGGGACGTTCATGTGCCTCGCCCTTCTTGAGGAGACCACATGGGCGCTACCATCGGCATGCTTTACCCGGGCTTTGGAGCCGAAGACGACTACCCGTATCTGGAATCGCTGCTGGGCGGTGGCATCAGGCTTCCCCTGGTCCACACGTCCGTCGGCGTGGACGCGCATGAGGTCCAGGCCCTGCTTGATCTGGGCAAAAGCGAACGGCTGCTGGAGGGCGCGGAGGAACTGCGGGCCACCAAGCCCGACGCGGTGATGTGGGCCTGCACCTCCGGCAGCTTTGTCTTCGGCTGGGATGGCGCGCGCCGTCAGGCCGCCGAGGTGGCCGAGGCGCTGGGCGTGCCCGTCTCCTCCACCTCACTGGCCTTTGTCGACGCCGTGCACGCCCTGAAGCTGGGCAAGGTGGCTGTGGCCGCCACCTATCCGGAGGATGTATCCCGGCATTTTGTCCAGCTGCTGAAGCACGGCGGCATCGAGGTAACACAGCTGGTCAGCCACGACATTGCGACGGCGGCGTTGGCCGGCGAGCTTGACCGCGAGGGGGTGCTGGAGCTGGCGCGCAGCAACGACAGCCCCGAGGCCGAGGCCATCCTGATCCCGGATACGGCACTGCACAGCGCCCGCTGGATCAATGAGCTCGAGGCCGCCCTGGGCAAGCCGGTGCTGACGGCCAACCAGGTCACCGTGTGGCAGGGCCTGCGGCTGGCCGGAGCCCTGCAGCCATGCCCGGAACTTGGCTACCTGTTCCGCGAAACCACTTCCCTGCCGGTCGGTGCCTGACGGCAGTCACCGGCGGGAGACAGATGTAGAGACACATGTAGGGCGGAACCAACCGGTTCCGCCCTACATTGGTCTCCACGCCCTACATTGGTCTCCACGTAGTCGTCCTTAGGGAGGCGCCAGTTAGGTCACGCCAACAGCCGCTGGCCGGGACCTACCGCAGACCTCCCCAGCCTCCGCAGCGAGGCCCAGGCCGTCACCTGGTTTGCGGAAATCACAGGCTTGCCCAGCTCCTGCTCCAAGGGGCCGATGATGTCGTAGGTGGGCAGGTTGGTGCAGCTGACAAAGATGGCGTCGGCCTCCGGGACGTCGGCGGCCCGGATCAGCTCGCAGGTGGTGCTGTAGGGGACCTGCCAGATGTCCGCCTGCAGTCCCAGGCAGGCCTGGGACACCACCGAGCGGCCAGCCTCCTGCAGGAAGTCGCCCAGGCGCACCGTCAGTTCGGCCACGTACGGAGTCACGACCACCACCCGGCTGGCGTCGAGGTATTCCAGCGCCTCCAGCAGCGCCTCGGAGGTGCTGACGGCACGGGGAGCTCCGCCGTCGACCATCGTTTCGGAGAGCCGCCGCGCACCGGCAATGCCGTTGATGAAACTCCCCGAGGTGCAGGCGTAGGCCATCACCTGCGGCCGGACGATGCTCAGGTTGCGCGCCGCAGCCCGGACGTCGGCATCATCGCTGACCTCCTGGGCCATCTCCACACTGACTGGCTCATCCACGTACGGTGTCCGGGTAAAGAAGAGTGAGACATCGTCCGGCATCCAGCGCCACAGCTCGCGGTCCAGAGCCATGTCGAAGGGGCAGATGATGCCGATCCCGGTCTGTGCCGGCGGTCCGGAGATTTCGGCTGGCACCGGCATGCCAACCTCCGCCGAAAGCACAGCTTGCGCCGGAACCACACCGCCCGGCCCGGGCGCTGCCTCCGACCCCGGCGCTGACCCAACGGCAGACTCTGGCGCGTCGGACTCCTGCAGAGACCTTCCTGCCTCGGTGTCCAGCGGCAGGCGCCAGCCTGCCGCTACCGCTCTCATGTTCTTCATGACACTCCTCATTTTTGGTAGATTGTTGACAATGACCGGCGGAAGTCACTCGACTGCCGCCCGATAATGGACCAACCCGAAGGAGCTCCATGAACAGCCAGCCAGCCCAGTCCCCCGCCGTCCGGGACCATCTCGCCGCGCTGGAAGCGCAGCTGCCCTCCGCCCCCATTCCCGTCGCCAGCTACGTTCCGGTCCGGCAGGTGGGGAACCTGGCCTTCACCTCCGGCCAGACGCCTACCCGAAACGGCGTGCTGACGGTGAGCGGAAAACTGGGCCGCGAACTCGATGTCGAACAGGGCCAGCAAGCCAGCGCCACCGCGGTTCTCAACTGCCTGTCAGCCCTGCGCCAGCATCTCGGTTCGCTGGACCGGATCGTCTCCGTGGTCAGCCTGACCGGCTACGTTGCCTCCGCCGAAGGCTTTGGCGACCAGCCCGCCGTCGTCAACGGGGCCTCCCAGCTGCTGGAACGGGCCTTCGGCGAGCAGGGCCGGCACTCCCGGGCCGCCGTCGGGGTGGCAGAACTGCCCGGCGGCGCCCCCGTGGAGATTTCCCTGGTGGTGGAGGTCCAGACCAGCGTCGATTAGCGCTGCAGTCCTATTAGATTAGTGCTGCAGCACCGCCCGTAGGAAGGTGCGGGTCCGTTCCTGCTGCGGATCCTTGAAAATCTGGGCCGGCGGCCCGCTCTCCACGGCCGCACCGTTGTCGAACATCACCACCCGGTCGGAGATCTCCTCGGCGAACCGCATCTCGTGCGTGACCATCAGCATGGTCATGTCCGTGGTGTGCGCCAAATTGCGGATCACGTTCAGGACTTCGCCGATCAGCTCCGGATCCAGCGCCGAGGTGGGCTCGTCGAAGAGCAGCACCTTGGGCCGCATCGCCAGCGCCCGGGCGATGGCCACCCGCTGCTGCTGCCCGCCGGACATCTGCGGCGGCGTGTGGTTCATATGCTTGCCCAGTCCCACCATGTTCAGCAGGTCTGCCGCACGTTCCCGGGCCTGGGCCTTGTCCATCCCGAGGACGTGGATGGGCGCCTCGATGATGTTCTCCAGCGCCGTCATGTGCGGGAAGAGGTTGAACTGCTGGAAGACCATGCCGATCTTGCGGCGCGTCTGGCGCAGCTGGCGGGTTTCCTTCACCTTCTCCCCCGGCTTCACGTCCCAGAGCATGTCGCCGTCCACCCTCACGAGTCCCTCGCTGGGGGTCTCCAAGGTCATCAGGATGCGCAGGATGGTGGTCTTGCCGGATCCGGACGGCCCGATAATGGAAACCTTCTCTCCCGGTGCGACGTCGAAGTTCAGCGCTTTAAGGACGTGGTTAGAACCCCAGTTCTTGCTGACGTTCTGGAACCGGATGATCGGATCCGCTCCACTGGACGCTGCCGGCGCAGCGGCCAACTCGGTTGCCGGTTCGGTGGCCAGTGAGCTTCCGACGACGGCGCCCGCGGACAGGGGGGTTGATTCAGTGCTGGGGCGCATAGCGCCGCTCCAATCTGTTGACCAGCCGTGAGGCCGGGTAGCTGATGGCCAGGAACAGGCCTGCGGCCATCGTGAGGGGTTCCAGGTAGCGGAAGTTCGAGGTGCCTATCGCCTGCGCGGTGGCCATCAGTTCCACCACGGTGATGGCGGAGAGCACCGCCGAGTCCTTGAACATCTGGATGAGGTAGTTGCCCAGCATCGGCACCACGGTGCGCAGCGCCTGGGGCAGGACGATCCGGCCCCAGGTGCGCACGCCGGGCAGGCTGAGCGCCGTTGCTGCCTCCCATTGGCCCACCGGCACGCCCTGGATTCCGCTGCGGTAAACCTCGGCCATATAGGCGCTGTAGTTGATGCCGATGACTACGGCGCCGGTGGTGAAGGCGTCGAAGCTGATCCCGTAGGCCGGCAGCACGAAGAACGCACAGTAGGCCTGCACCAGCAGCGGAGTTCCGCGGACAAACACCACCACAAAGGAGACCACCGGGGACAGTACCGGGATGGCCAGCCTTCGCAGCACGGCAAAAACCAGTCCCAGGACCGCCGCGATGAGCGTACCCAGCAGGGTGATTTCAATGGTCACCCAGAGTCCCTGCAGCAGCAGCGGGAAGACGGAGATGGCAAAACTGTTGTCCCAGATCATGCCGCACCCACCTTAATCAGCCGGCTCTCCCGGCGCTGCGCCACCAGCGCCTTGCGGTCCAGCGCAAAGCGCCGTTCCAGCCAGCCGGTCAGCAGCGTCAGCAGGTAGGAGAGCACGAAGTAGATCACCAGGATGGTGAGGAAGATCGCCGTCGTCTGTCCCGTGGTGCTGCGGATCATCTGCGCGCGGAAGGTCAGGTCCGCCACGGTCACCAAGGAAACCAGCGAGGTGTTCTTCAGCAGGTCCACCATCACGTTGCCGAACGGTGGCAGCATGGCGGGGATGGATTGCGGGATGATGATCCGCCGCAGCCGCAGCGCCGGTTCCATTCCCAGCGCAATACATGCCTCGGTCTGGCCCTTGGCCCGACTGGCAATGGCACCGCGGACAACCTCGGCCGCGTAAGCCCCCTCATTCAGTCCCAACGCCAGCACTGCCGCGGTGAGCGGAAAGAGCTGGATGCCGAAGAACGGCAGGGCAAAAAAGAACCAGAACATCTGCACCAGCAGCGAAGTGCCGCGGAAGACTTCAATGAAGACCCCCGCCGGCCAGCGCAGGTACCGGTGCTTGGAGAGCCGGGCCAGGCCGGCCGCGAATGCCACGACCAGGCAGACAGTCCCGCTGAGGACCGCCACCAGGATGGTGGTCCACAGGCCCTGCAGCAGCAGGGGTGCATAGTCGATTACTGCGCTCATCAGCAGTATCTCTTTCCCGGGCGTCCGGTCAGCCGGCCGTCTGGCATAGCTCCTGGGCGGTAACCCCCTGCACCACCGCCGGGTCGAAGCCCCACTTGGTGAGGATGTCGGAGAATCCGCTGGTCTTCTTGAACGCTGCCAGTTCCGTGTTGTAGGCGTCGTGGAAGGAGGAATCGGTTTTCCGGAAAGCCGCGCCGGAACCCGTGCGCGGGGCATCCTTGAGCGGATCGGTGACATCGAAGCTGCTGTCATCCTTAGCCAGTGCCCGCAGCGACAGCGTGGGAAGCATGAAAGCATCCGCCCGATTGGCCTTGACGGCCTCGATCCCGCTGCGGCCGTCGTTGATCTTCACCTGCTGCGCGGCCGGGACGTTGGCCGTCTTGAGCACGCCCTCCTCGAACCCGCCCGGCAGCACCGCGATCTTCAGCGACTTGTCGGCCAGGATACTGGCCACCGAGGTAATCCCCTTCGGGTTGCCCTTAGGGGTGGCAAAGGATTCGGTGGACACAATAACCGGCTCCGAATACAGCACCTGGGAGCAGCGCGACTGCTTCATGAACAATCCGGCGGCGATGACGTCCCAGCGATTGGCGTTCAGCCCCGGAATCATGGATTCATACGGTGTGATGATGCCCTGGACGTCCTTGATGCCCATCCGCTGGCACACCGCCCGGAGCACGTCCGGCTCGCAGCCGCTCACCGTTCCGTCCGTATTGACCTGCGTGTACGGTGGTTCGTTGGCGATCCCCACGCGCAGGAAACCCTGCGCCTTGGCTACCTCCAGCAGATTGCTGGCGCCGCCGGAGGCCGGCCCTCCAGCCGCCACGGACGAGCAGGCCGTCGCCCACCCGCCAACGGCTACCCCGAGTGCGGCGACTCCGGCGCCTCGAAGAATATTCCGCCGTGAAAGCTTCTCTGCCATGCTCACTCCATTTCGCCAGGACCACTAGGGGCCCGTCAGGAACCCGACTGGTTCCTGTGATCTGTGACATAGACGCTAGATTCCAAATGTCTGATTGTCAACAATCCCAATGTAAAAAGATCGAGTCAGGCACAGAACCCCGTCACCTCCTGGCCGAGAGGGTCGGCAAAGTCCCTGAGCCGGACCTGGCTAGTCAGGGAGGACAGACCCTAAGGACCTTTTAAACATCGAGTGAGCCCTTGGTGCTCGATACAGGGCTGTATCGCGCACCAAGCGCTCACTCGATGAGTAGGGCTGGGCGGATCTGAGGGGGCCGGGAGGATCCACCGTGGGGGCCGGGGGGTGTGGCCGCGATGGGGCCCCGGGTGCGGGGCCGTTAGGAGGCTTCGATGGCGGCCGCGGCCTGCGGGTCGGATTCGGTCAGGAACGTAGAAATCCGCTGCGCCTCGTCCGCCTCGCCGATAGCCCCGGCGGCGCGGCCCAAGGCGTACAGGGCCCGCAGGAAACCGCGGTTACCCTCATGCTCAAACGGCACCGGCCCGGCACCGCGCCAGCCGTTGCGGCGCAGGGCGTCCAGGCCCCGGTGGTAGCCCACCCGGGCGTAGGCGTAGGACTCGATGGTCCGGCCCTCGGCGAACGCCTCGTCCGCCAGGATTGCCCACAGCAGCGACGAGGTCGGGTACCTGGCGGCCAGGTCCACGGCCTCATCGCCCGCGGCCAGCCGCTCCGAAACCTCGGGT